>JAPPPA010000090.1 GCA_028817755.1 Gammaproteobacteria bacterium
TTTAAATAACTGTGAATTTCTGGCTGCGTGGCGAAGGCTCGCGTCCACTCTGGGATCTGCTCGAACGAGAACGAATACAAATGCGATGGCACATCACAGGCGCAACCCGGATAGGTGTTTTCACGCCATGTACCGCCCACATCGGCCGCTTTTTCGAACACGGCAAAATTGTTTACACCGTCTTTTTTAAGGCGAATGGCCATGCCTAAACCCGAAAAACCCGTACCAATAACCGCGACTTCTAATGCTTTTGATGAATTCATAACGCTATTACCTCTTGGCGTTAAACCCTCGGATTAGCATTAATTTCAAATACTTAGCGCTCCGAAGGCGAAATATTTACAACATTTATTAAATTTCATGTTGCATTGTTACACTTCTCAATGTAATCATTGTTTGGTGTTACAGTCAACAACGAATCAATATTTATTGTTGCAACGCGCAAAAAGCGCCAAAAGCAACGAAGGAACCAAGGCATGAAAAATTTTAGAAACAAAGTGGCCGTGATTACCGGCGCCGGTTCAGGCATCGGCCGCGCCCTAGCGCAACAATTGGATAAGCAAGGCGCGCTACTGTCGTTATCCGATGTGAATGAAGCCGGCCTTAAAGAAACGCTAGACTCACTCAGCCGTAAGCACTACAGCGAAATACTCGATGTAGCCGACCGCGACGCCGTATACGCCAATGCCGAGGCCACCGAAAAACGCTTTGGCCCCGCCAGCATAGTGATTAACAACGCTGGCGTGGCGGTAGCGCAAACCATTGAAGATCTCAGTTACGACGATTTTGAGTGGATTATGGATATTAACTTTTGGGGCATGGTGTACGGCAGCAAGGCGTATTTACCGCAGCTAAAGCAGCATAAAGAAGCGGCCGTGGCCAACGTGTCTAGCGTGTTTGGCCTGTTCTCGCTGCCTACACAGGGCGCTTATAACGCCAGCAAATTTGCTATTCGTGGCTTCACCGAAGCCCTGCGCGCCGAAATGGCCGGCACCGGCCTGAGCGTGCACAGCATTCACCCCGGTGGTATTCGTACCGACATTGCTAAAAACGCCCGCTTTTATGTCGGCCCCGGCCAAATGACGGATCAGAAAAAAGCCAGCGGCCTATTCGACAAAGTCACCGTAACCACCGCCGACAGTGCCGCCAGAACCATCCTCAAGGGCATTCAGCGAAAGCAAGAACGCATTTTGATAGGCCCTGACGCCCGCGTATTCGACGCCATGCAACGCAGCATGCCGGTGCAATACAGCAAGGTGGTTAATCTGGCTGATAAGGCTTCTAAATTCATCGGCAGCAAAGTTGCCTAAGGAGAACACTATGACAAGTCCAATTCGAGTGAATCCAATACGCCGTAATCTGAAGTTCGATTTTGATTACAGCCGCCTCAACGACTGGCATTACAACGGTCGCAACATCACGCATTTTATGAATACGCTGTCGCTGTTCTTCCCAGAGGGCGAACAGTTCTTTATCGACTCCGTGCGCTACTACCGCGACAAAGGCGTGATTAAAGACGAAGAACTGCTTCAAGACATCCGCGCCTTTATTGGCCAAGAGGCCATGCACAGCCGCGAGCATGACGAGCTAAACCAAGAAATGGAACGCCAAGGACTCGGTGCCGCGGCCAAAGACAAATTTGTTGGCCGCTTACTGAAGGTAGTGAATAAAACCCTACCGCCATCATTGCGCCTATCAGCCACTTGCGCGCTGGAACATTTAACCGCTAACTTGGCAGACACGGTATTACAGTACCCCAATGTATTCGACGAGGGTGATAACACATCTGAAACCGTTTTTGCGGACGCTTGGCGCTGGCACGCACTGGAAGAAACCGAACATAAAGGCGTGGCTTACGACGTTTACCAAATGGCCGTAGGCAAAGACAGCTACCCAAGTGCTTACCTGCAACGCGTGGCCGGACACGTCCTTGCAAATGCGATTTTCTGGCCAATCGTCGTCGCAGTTTCGCTTGACGTGTCTCGCCGCGCGGGCGCCTTAG
>JAPPPA010000151.1 GCA_028817755.1 Gammaproteobacteria bacterium
TGCGTAGCCTCGTCACACTGCTAGAAGAAAGCATGATTAACACCCTAGCCGCGTATAGCATCACCGCGGTTGCTAAGGCCGATGCGCCCGGTGTGTATGTAAACGACAAAAAAATTGGCTCCATTGGCTTACGCGTAAAAAACGGCCGTTGTTACCACGGCCTTTCTCTCAATATTGATATGGATTTAGCGCCCTTTAGCCGTATCAACCCCTGCGGCTACGAACACCTGCAAATGACTCAGGTCAGTGGTGAAACTTCTTCTCCAATAAACTTGGCCAACGTCAGCACAACGCTTGAAAACGAGCTTCTAAGACAACTCAGCTCGCGCAATTCTGCAAAATAATCTCGACCTCTCAGTTGTAAACAACCAGCTGTTTTTGAATTTGTAATTAACCTCCCGTTCAGTTAGTATTTATTACGCTTTGATATAAAGGTAATTGATATGCGCAACGCAAGTTTTAATGCTATGCGCCGCTACCGCCCCGCCTCGGGTTCAGTCCCCCCACTTACACGTAAAGGCGAGGCTACCCGCCAGCGGATTTTGGAGGCGGCGACAAAAGAAATTGGGTTAAACGGATACCACATAGCCTCTGTTAGCAGCATCACCAGCGAAGCCGGTGTTGGCCAAGGCACGTTTTATTTGTACTTCAAAAGCAAAGATGACCTACTGGTTGAACTGGTAGGAAAACTGACCAATGAATTGCGAGAGCTACTACTAGAAGCCAGCAAAAACGCGGCTTCTCGTCTCGCAGCAGAACGCGCCTGTATTCAAACGTTTTTGAAATACGTTTACGAAAACCAACGCTTATACCGTGTTTTCATGGAATGCCAGTTCATCAACCCTCAATTGCATCAGAGTAGCTACCAAGACTTCGCTAACCACTGGGTCAAATTGCTTGATGAAGCCAGCCAACACGGCGAAATTGTTGAAGGTGATAACGAGGTTCGAGCCTGGGCAATGATGGGAATGCACCACCTATTGGCGATGCGTTTCTCTGTTTGGAGCAACCAAGCACCCGATGAAGAAATCATCGACCAAGCTGTTGCCCTCATACGCGACGGTATTTCAACCCGCAGTGCTAACTGCTAAATCAGAAGTAACAAATCACACTTAAAGCCGCCAGAACCGCAGTCTAGGCGGCTTTTTTCTGTCTACAAAACACCATACGTCTTGGGCAATTGGTCTTATAATGCTCGGCCGTCTTCCCTTAGCGGATCATCTTCGTGTCTGGCAATTTAGTTACCGTACGTGACTTACATTTCTATCGTGGTAAGCGCCCTATTTATAGTGGCGTAGATATCGATATTCGTCGCGGCAAAATCACTGCAATTCTCGGCCCCAGCGGCACAGGCAAAACCACCTTGCTGCGGCTTATTAGTGGCCAACTCAAAGCTGCCCAAGGCACGGTTGAATTCGACGGACAAAACGTGGCCGAACTGCGCCGCGCAGAACTTTTTGAATTGCGTAAGCGCCTTGGCATGTTGTTCCAAACGGGCGCCCTACTCACCGACCTCAGCGTTTACGACAACGTTGCCTACCCATTACGTGAGCACAGTGGCAAAACCGAAGACGAAATTTATGAAACCGTCTTAAACAAGCTCGAAGCCGTAGGCTTACGCAATGCGCGTAACCTGATGCCATCTGAGCTTTCTGGCGGTATGGCACGTCGCGTTGCCTTGGCACGTGCAATTGCACTGGGCCCAGACTTGGTCATGTACGACGAGCCATTTACCGGCCAAGACCCTATCTCTATGGGCGTGCTGATCAAGTTGATTCGCAGCGTAAATGACGACCTAGGCATTACCAGCGTGGTGGTTTCTCATGATGTTGACGAAGTCCTATCCATTGCCGATTACGCCTATATCGTTGCCGACGGCAAAGTGATTTGCCACGGCGATGCGGAACAACTCCGCGCTAGCGAGTCTGATTGGGTACAACAGTTTTTAAACGGTAAGGCAGATGGCCCCGTGAGCTTCCACTTCCCCGGCCCTAGCTATGAAGATGACTTAGCAGGAGGCACAAAGTAATGACCTCTTTCTTCGCTCACTTCGGCCGTAGCTTTATTTTTCTACTGCAGCTTTTAGCCGCACTGGTACCTGCGACAGCTAAATTCCGTCTTCGCCTGCTTACCCAGCAAATTTGGTCGGTCGGTAACCAGTCATTAGTCATTATTGTGGTGTCCGGCATTTTCGTCGGCATGGTGTTAGCACTGCAGGGCTACCGCACCTTAGTTACATTTGGCGCTGAAGAGTCACTCGGCGTGGTTGTTGGCTTGTCTATCGTGCGCGAGCTCGGCCCAGTACTCACTGGCCTGCTCTTCGCTGGCCGCGCTGGCTCTGCACTTGCTGCAGAAATCGGGCTTATGCGCGCTACCGAACAAATCGACGGCCTTGAGTTGATGGCTGTTGATCCCGTTCGTCGCTTACTCGTCCCGCGCTTCCTTGCCGTATTGATTAGCCTGCCGCTACTCACTGCTATTTTTAGCTGCATGGCCATTGGTGCTGCCGGTGCTCACCTGATTGGTGTGGACTTACTCGGCGTAGACAGCGGCGCTTACTGGTCACAAATGAAAGCCGCAGTAGACTTTGAAGGCGACGTACTCAACGGCATTATCAAAAGCGCCGTATTCGCCTTTGGTGTTGGCTGGATCGCGCTTTATCAAGGCTACTACGCCGCCCCTACATCGGAAGGCGTTGGCCGTGCCACCACACGTACTGTGGTGATTTCATCTCTCTTTATTCTTGGTTCTAATTTTGTTCTGACAGCCCTGCTGTTCGGAGGCGTATAAACATGCATAACCGTACCGTAGAAGCCGTAGTTGGCTTTTTCCTTTGCCTTGGCGTTGCCGCCATCCTCATGCTTACCTTCCAAGTGAGTGATTTGCAGCGTGGCGTTAACGGCAACAGCTACACCGTATACGCCAACTTTGAAAACACCGGCGGCCTTAAAGTCGGTTCTTCCGTCAACATGGCAGGCGTTAACATTGGCCGCGTGACTGAAATCAGTATCGACGAAGATACCTTCGAGTCACGCGTTGCCCTAACCATTCAGAACGACTACGAAATTCTACCACGCGACAGTAGCGCCAGCATTCTCACCGCCGGCCTGCTCGGCGAAAAATACATTGGTGTTGAGCCAGGCGGAGACATCAAAACGCTAAAAGACGGCGACGTGGTGAAGTTCACTGAATCTGCCCTCGTACTCGAGCAAATCATCGGCCAGTTCCTCTTTAATCAAGCCTCGGCAAAAGACGACTAGCCCTATTGGGAGTGACCTATGAGCACCGCAGTAAAAGCCCTTTTCGCCAGCGCAGCACTTACCGTTGCTACGATTGTCAGCGCTGAGCCACTCACGCTAGAGCGCGCTATCGAGCTGGCCCAACAAAACGACTACCGCACGCTAGAGAAAAAACACCTCGCAGCCGCAGCTGAAGGCCTAGTGCAAGAAGCCGAAGGTGCTGATGGTTGGTTACTAGACCTCACTACAGCACTCGCCTTAACCACAAAAGTTGAGGGTGGTTTTTTCGACGAAAACTGCAACAACAATTGCGACAACGACAACGTTCGAGACGACCTCTATGACGTTGACGGCATCACTCCATTCGTTGCACTTCGCGCCACGCTCATCAAACCGCTGATGACCTTTGGCAAAATCGAAAATTACAAAGCCGCTGCGGAACAACTCCATAAGGTAAAGCTGGAAGACATCATCATTCAGCAAAACCAAACCGGTATGGACGTTGTTAAGGCCTACTACGGCAACTTAGCCGCCTTAGGTGGGATTGCGTTACTAGAGGAAGCAGCAGACCGTCTAACTGCCGCCGAAGAAATCGCCGAAGACTTATTAGATAGTGATGACGCTGATATCTCAGAAGGCGACCTCTACACCCTAAAAGCCGGCAAAGGTCTCATTCAAAAATTCCTTGCTCAAGCACAGGGCCTGCAGAAAACGGCACACGCAGGGCTCGCGCTACTAACAGGCCAAGACGCCAACACCATGACGATGGCCAGTAAACGTTTGCGCCCTCTTTCACTTCCAAGTGAGGATTTAGAGACGCTGCAAACAATGGCCCTAGAAAACCGTCCAGAAATGCGTCAATTAGAAGCTGGCCTAAAGGCTCGCCGTTCTCTAGTCAAAGCTAGACAAGCCGAATCTAAGCCAAATGTATTCGCTGGTATTGCAGGCACCTTTGCCTACGCACCAGGCCGTGAGCAAATCGACAACCCACACGTTCAAGACCCATTCAACCACTACGCCGCCAGCCCACTCGTTGGCCTGCAGTGGAAATGGCAAGGCAGCCGCACCGCTGGCCAAATTGCTCAAGCAGAAGCTGAACTGCGTGCATTAGAAGCTAAAGGCCACTTCGCGCGCGGTGGTATTCCGTTCCAAGTTGCCGAAGCTTGGTACAAAGTAGAATCAGGCTACGAAGCACAGCGCGCCCTAAGCACTGCCTCTCGTGATGCCCGCCGCGCCATGCTTTCCGCTTATTTAGACTTTGAAGCCGGTACTGGGGAACCTGCCAAGGCCTTAGAAGCTCTAAGAACCTACACGCTGACTTATGCGGACTACCTGTTAACGGTAAATAACTACAACAACGATGTTATTAACCTACGCCGCCTAACCGGCCAACCACTTATTACCCAGTAACTCATAGCCACACGCTGTAGCCATTATTATGAAAAAACTACACACCCTTCTCGCTAGCCTATTCATTAGCTTCGGCCTACTGAGCGCCAACATTGCTCATGCCGAAGAAAACCCGGCTGAGCTTGTTAAAAATGTGACTGACAAAGTCCTCGCCAAACTGGCTGAAGACAAAGACCGCATTGGCAAAGACAAAGGCCTCGTTAACGAATACGTCAACGAATTCGTACTGCCTAACTTCGACTTTGGTTATATGAGCCAGCTCGTACTAGGCAAATACTGGCGCAAAGCTAGCGCCGAAGAACGCAGCGCGTTTACCGAAGAATTCCGCACGCTACTCGTACGCACCTACGCCAACTCGCTCACCAACTACAGCGATCAAGAAGTTGAATACCTGCCTTGGCGTGCAGGCTCTGATCCTGACGACACCAAAGTCGGCGTAGAGATCATTCCTCAAGCAGGCCCAAGCATTCCAATTGACTACGCCCTGCATCGCGTAGACGGCAAATGGAAGGTATACGACGTATCGGTAGACGGCCTTTCACTCGTTACCAACTACCGTCGTAGCTTCGGCAAAAAAGCCAAAACTGACGGCGTTGCTGCACTGATTAAAGAGCTACAAGCCAAAAACAGCTAAGCGCATAAAGCTAAACATTAGCGATAACGCACAAAAAAGCCGGGCCCAGCCCGGCTTTTTTGTGCCTCAAACCGATAACTAACAATAATAGGAAAGCAGCGCTACAATCGGGCAAGTTCGGCAATAAATATTCAAGCACGCATTACTCAATAAGCGGCACCGACAGGAGCGAGAATGAACGCAATAAACCATGCAGCAACGGCACTCATAATTAACAAAAAATGGCCCAACGTGCCCATTATTCCTGTTCTAATTTCAGTACAGCTGGTTGAATTTTTGTGGGTGATATTCAACTTACTAGGTGTTGAAATCACCACCACTGAACCAGTGGTCCGGGCAGTGAATGATATTCACCTTGCATATATGCCTTTTTCCCACTCGATGGGCGCCACAATATTCTTAGCCATTCTTACTTGGTTACTATTCACATACACTCTAAAGCGCCCAGTTTGGGGCGTTGCGCTAGCCGCAGCCCTTTCTTCTCATGTGTTACTCGACTTGGCCACACATGTACAAGACATAGCCATTGCCCCTGGCATAGATACCCCAAAATTCGGCACCGGTCTCTATGGCATACCGTTAATCGCTCTTGCTGTAGAAATTGCATACGGCATTTTTTGTTGGTGGTATTTCCAAGGTACAAAACTACTATTAGCTGCCATTGTGCTGCTTAACTTAGCTTCTCTATCTTTCTACTGGCCAGCCCTACTCGGTCCAGAACAACTACTCGCTGCCGAACCTAAGCTGTTTGCAGCTGTAATCGGTGTCCATATCGTTACCGGTTTATTCGCCATATGGTTTTTTGCCAAAGAGCAATGGGGGCAGTCATCAGGTGGCGCCTAATAGGTGATTACAACTCTCCCTCACAGTTATGAAAAAGCTCCATCTAATCACTGGGCTATTTGGTTTTCTAAGTTTTTTAGCTACCGGCTTTTACATGAAAACTTCATTTCCGGATGCCTATGCTGGTAATGAAGTGGCTCACATGATGTTTCGGGCAAACCATATTTACTTACTACTTTCTGCGGCAATACATGGCGTGTTGGGTTTGTATTTGCAGCGTGCTAGCAGTCGTATTGCTAGCAAGGTTCAAACACTGGCTTCTCTGGTACTTATCACGACCACCGGACTTTTCCTCGCGGCGTTTTTCTTGGAAACCGCGGCTGGAAATTTTGAAAGGCCAATGACTTACTTTGCGGTGGTATTCACGGTTGTAGCGATGGGCATGCTCTGCCTGAGCGCATTGATTGAGACACGAAGCCGTGTGGTTTCTGACTCGCGTTAAACGCCAAGCGCTACGCGCTGACTCACTGTTATATCGCTACCAGCTAAGCGGCGATTACACGGACTGTTTCTTTATTCAGCTCCGCAAGCCCGTGTCTCAATCCGAACTGATCCAAGCGTTTTATTGCACATGGCTCTTTAAGTTAGAGCGGTACATTTTGGCGTTCTTTGTTAAGCGCCCTTCTGCCGATCAAGACGCTACTGAAATCGCCAACGCTACGCGAACGACTTTCTCTGCATGGGAAGTGGAAGAGCAAACAACAGAACAGCTTTTAATGTGCGACTTTGAAGGCCGCACGCGCCATTGGTTAATGGCAGAAAGTAGCGATAACCAAAGCACGCTCTACTTCGGTTCTGCCGTGATTAAAGGCGGTCCCAACCAATCTCGCTTAGCGCGCTTGGTTTTCGGCTTATTAGGTAGCTTTCACATTCTGTATTCCCGCCTGTTATTAGCCGCAGCCGCACGAAAGCTAGCGAAAAGCTAAGGGGAACTTAACCCAGCGTTTCGCTATCAAAGCCGGTAATTCAACGAATTAAATAATCATGAACCGAAGAACGTTTATTACCTCTGCTTTAGCCGCCGCTGCGGCCATACAGCTACCACTCTCAGCACTGGCGGCCAAGGCGTCTAAAACGCTGGAAGAATGGAAAAAACTGCTCACTAAAGAGCAGTACTACATTTTGTTTGAAGAAGGCACCGAACGCAGTTTTACCTCGCCGCTACTGAATGAGAAACGCGAAGGCACCTATATTTGCGCCGCCTGCTATCAGCCACTGTTTTCATCCGAAACCAAATACAAAAGCGGCACCGGTTGGCCGAGCTTTTGGCAGCCGATTGCTGACGCGGTAGGCACCAAACGCGACTTCAAGCTGTTCTTACCGCGTACTGAGTACCACTGCAGCAATTGTGGCGGCCACCAAGGCCACGTATTTGACGACGGCCCCAAACCGACTGGCCTACGCTACTGCAATAACGGCTTAGCACTGGAATTTGTACCCCAAACAGAACAACTGCCGGAGCTAAGAGCCTAAACATGAAAACCGTAATGACCGCCCTATTGGGCCTCTTGCTTAGCACCGCTGCATTAGCAACCAAACCGACTCCACCTGTGCCAGAAGGCTTAGCTAAGGCCACCTTTGCTGCAGGCTGTTTTTGGTGTGTAGAGCCGCCATTCGATAAATTGGATGGCGTTATTTCCACCACCTCTGGTTACATTGGCGGCAAAGAGAAGAACCCTTCTTACAACGAAGTTTCGCGTGGAGAAACAGGCCATACCGAGGCCGTAGAAGTAATTTACGACCCTAAACGCGTAAGCTACGAAACCTTGCTAGACACATTCTGGATTAACGTAGACCCAACCACCAATACCCGTCAGTTTTGCGACAGTGGTGCCCATTACCGCCCGGGTATTTTCTGGCACGGTGAAGAGCAGAAAGCGGCAGCGGAAAAGTCGCATAAGCTAATTGATGAATCTGGCCGCTTTGACCAGCCGATTAAAGTAGAAGTGACTGAGGCCACCACGTTTTACGCCGCTGAAAGCTACCACCAAGATTACTACCTACGTAACCCCGCGCGTTATAAGTACTACCGCTGGGCTTGTGGTCGCGATGCGCGTTTAGACGACCTTTGGGGCGAATTACGCCAATAGCCGAGCATCATCTAATAACAAGCTACTTTTCCGGCCCTTTTGGGGGCCGGAAATTTATATTCAAGCAAATATAAATAGCTTAATTTTTCTGCAACAAAACTGTCTTTTTCGATTTGTACATTACGGGTGATTTCTAATCTCCTCCCGGTACAAAAATGGAACAGACCAACACCTCTTTAGCGCGCGTTAGCCGCCGTAGTTTTCTCCGCTACGTATACATGGGCGGCACTGTCGCCTCTACCACCACCCTACTCGGCGCATGCACTGGCGCTAGCCCCTCTATGCTTGCTGCCGCTGAGGAAAATTCGGGCACCATCAAAGGCGGCTTAGAGCTAGATATTCCAACAGGCCCGCTGGGTAATATCGGTGCGCTACAAAATGCGGGTTTCGACAATATTCAGATTCCAGCCGGCTTCTCTATTCGCCGTGTGGCCACCCAAGGCCAAGACCCGTTATCTGACGCCACCAATGGCGCTCAAACCAGCGGTTACAACTGGCACGAAGCACCAGACGGCGGCGGCGTATTTGTTGCTGAAGACGGCAGTGGCGATTATGTATACGCCTCAAACAGCGAAGTAGCGGGCACTGGCTGCGTTGGCGCACTTAAATTTGACGTAAATGGCAATTTAAAAGACGCCTATCGCATCCTCGACAACACCAGCCGCAACTGTGCGGGCGGAGAAACGCCTTGGGGCACGTGGATGTCGTGCGAAGAAAACCAAGCCGCTGGCCAAATTTACGAAACCTTCCCATTTGGCACCGTGAACGACGCCGTAGTGAAACCCGCAGTGGGCTCTCGCACACTCGAAG
>JAPPPA010000149.1 GCA_028817755.1 Gammaproteobacteria bacterium
ATGGCGTTTATCATTTTTGCGGCATGCGCGGCGATTGCCATTTCGGCGGCTCGCGCCCCGTGGCATCCAGAACCTTTAGATAGCTTTGTTGGCTTATTCGTCTTGTTCATGGTGGTTGGCAGCATGTGGCTGACATCACTATTAGTGCTGGTGCCGCGTTGGGAAGATCGCGGCATCCTTAGCTCCTACATGATTTCTTGGAGCACGCTAGTAGCCATCACCGTCCTTATCATTACCATCGGTCACGCTGCGCTAAGCCCAGAGCTAGCAAGTAACTACATACCCGTAGTACCGACACTGATCATGGCTGCAGCGCTCGGCGCACTCGCATTACGTTATTTCTATATCCACGCCAATTGGCAGCTGAACCAAGCGCGGGGCCAAATAGCACGCAGCCAAGCGCTGGCCGCACGTATTCGTCCACACTTTTTGTTTAACACCTTAAACACTATTGCCGAGTTAACGCGCGCCGACCCCGATGCAGCCGAACACGCCGTAGAAGATTTGGCTCGCCTGTACCGCATGAGCCTTGCAGACGTACAGCACAAGGTAAATTTGGCCGACGAGCTAAACACGGCGAAAAGCTATTTATACATTGAGCAATACCGCCTTGGCGCGCGCATGGAGCAGGTGTGGGATACCGACCGCCTGCCACAAGATGCTCAGCTTCCCATTCTTACACTCCAACCTTTAGTCGAAAACGCGGTTTATCACGGCATTGAACCATGCCCAGATGGCGGCAAACTGATGATAGAGGGCTGGGTGGAAGGCGACTTAATCTTTATTATGGTCACCAACCCTATACCGGAAATTGAACGTAGCAACCGGCAAAAGGGCAACAACATGGCGATTGAAAATATTCGCCAAAGATTACAAATGGCTTTCGGCAGGCGCGCTAATATGACCACCGAAAAGCTGAATAACGAATATCAAGTAACATTGCGGTTCCCCCATGTTACGGGAGAAACTCAGGGATAACTTATGCGTATTTTGGTAGTTGACGACGAGCCTTTAGCCCGCGCTCGCATCTTGCGCTTAGTAGACACCATGGCTGATGCCGAAGTGGTTGCAGAAGCAGCAAACGGTCGCGAAGCCATCGAACAAGTCGAGCACTTTGAGCCCGACGTAGTGCTGATGGACATCCGCATGCCCGGCATCGATGGCCTAGAAGCAACACGCCACCTAAACAGCCTTGAGAAACCACCCGCGGTTATCTTCGTTACCGCTTACGGCGACTACGCTTTAGAAGCCTTCGACGCACATGCACTCGGCTACCTACTGAAGCCAGTACAGCGCGAAAAGCTCGAAGAAGCACTCGGCCGCGCACGCCAAGTATCGCAAGCGCAGCTGTCTGCGCTAAACAGCGAAACCAATTTTGGCGCCGCACGCACACACATTTCTGCCAAGCATCGCGGCGGCATGATGTTGGTGCCGGTACGTGAAATTCTTTATTTCCAAGCCGACCAAAAATACGTCACCGTTAAACATACTGACGGCGAAGTACTGATCGAAGATTCTTTGAAAAGCCTCGAAGACGAATTTGGCGACATGTTCATTCGTGTTCACCGCAAAACCCTTGTCGCGCGCCGCCATATCTCTGGCCTAGCACGCGGCAACACTGGCCAATTCCACGTGGTACTGAAAAACCACGAAGACCAGCCAGAAATTAGCCGCCGCCACGTAACCGACGTTAAACAAGCTATTACCACGCTCTAACAGCGCCCTATGCAAAAAGATTTATTGCGCATTGCTACGCGCAAAAGCCCGCTTGCCTTATGGCAGGCCGAACACGTTCGCGACCAACTTGAAGCCCTACACCCAGGACTAGAAGTTGAGCTATTACCTATGACCACCAGCGGCGATGAGCTGCTGAGCCAACCGCTGTCGCAAGTAGGCGGTAAAGGTCTTTTCTTAAAAGAGCTCGAACGCGCCATGCTCAATGGCGATGCCGATATGGCCGTGCACTCAATGAAAGACGTGCCACCGGTATTACCCAACGGGCTCGGCTTGGTCGCCATTCTGGAGCGTCACACACCCGAAGATGCTTTCGTGTCCAACGACTACGACAATATTGACGCCTTACCGCAAGGCGCCACTGTGGGCACCGCGAGCTTACGCCGCACCACTCAGTTAAAGGCGCTGCGCCCAGACTTAAACATCACCTTATTGCGCGGCAATCTGCAAACCCGACTACGCAAGCTAGACGACGGTGAATACGCCGCCATTATTCTTGCCTACGCTGGTTTGGAGCGCATGGGCTTGGCTGATCGAATTCGCCAACGCCTCACAGCTGACATCATGGTGCCTGCCGTGGGCCAAGGAGCGCTGGGTTTAGAGGCTCGCCTAGATGACCCACTCGTGGCCTCGCTGGTACAACCGCTAGTTTGCGATGACACCACCGCCTGCGTCACCGCGGAGCGCACCCTTAGCGAACGCCTTGGCGGCAGTTGCTCAGTGCCTATTGGCGCTTACGCTACAAAATCTGGCGACACTCTGACATTAAGTGGGCTCGTCGGAAAAACTGACGGCTCACAAGTCCTCACTGCCGAGCTCAGCGGCCCCGCCAGCGATGCCAAAAACCTTGGCGAGCAAGTCGCTAATGCGCTCATCGCGCAAGGCGCACAAAATATCTTGGACGAACTTAAGGTTTAGTCATGAATGCGGACAGCCGCCCAGCGGTTTTTGTTTCTTCGCCAAACACACTGGCGCAGAAACTATTGTCCGCACTTGAACAACACGGTTTCCATGGCCTGCATTACCCAGCCTTTGAAATCGAATGGCTTGCGGCCTCGACGCCACCTACCACGCCAAGCTTAATTATCGTCACCAGCCCCAACGCGGTAGCTGGCGCAAAACAAGCATCACTATCGTTGCCGCCTAGCGCCCAATTCATCGCCACCGGCAAAGGCACGGCTAAATCGCTGGAGACGCTGGGCATTTCCAGCGCTACCTACCCAGACCAAGCGGGCAGCGAGGGGCTACTTAAGCTGCCCGAGTTACAACAATACCAAGGACAGCCCACATGGCTGTTAACAGGCGAAGGCGGGCGCGGCCTATTGGAAGTTGAGCTGCCAAAGCTTGGCATCCATTTTGATCGCATTGCCACCTATGCACGTCGCGCCAACAACAACACTCAACTGCTTCGTAACTGCATACAGACAACACCGCCTGCAATAAGCCTCGCAACCAGTGTTGAAGCGCTGGACAATTTAGCCCGCATATCCGATGCTGCTACCTCAACAAGATTGGGCAACAGCCACTGGATTGTGAGCAGCAACCGCATTGCACAGCGTTTGCAGCAACACTGGTCTAAGGCCCAATTTACCCAGAGCAAGGGGCCAGATGGGGACGCACTGCTGGCCGCCTGTATCGCTTGGAAAGAAGAGCAATAAGGCATGGCGCAAGATAACGACAAACCAAACAACGGCGAAACGCTAGAAGGCGAATGGCGCGAAACCGCCAACGCAGATAGCTCAGACGACAACAATCCAGACGTCGACATCACATTGCCCCAAATCGACAAAACACCTAAACGTCGTGGCTTTGCTGCCATCGTCGGCATACTCCTATTGCTGCTGGTTCTAGCAGCACTGGGCGGCGCCGGCTACTTCGGCTGGCAAGCGTCAAAAGACGTGCTCGACGGCCAAGCACAAACGCGCAGCGATCAAGCACAACTCATCTTGCAAATTCAGACGCTTGAAGCCTCTTTGAAAGAACTGCAAGAACAGCAATACCAAAGCCGCAAAAGCAGCGCAGAAAGCACACAGCAACTTGCAACTGACATCAGCCAAGTCGGCGATGTGCAACGTGAGCAAGCCGACTCGATTACCGCGCTACAAAACCCCATGGCGGCATGGGTTGCTCGCTGTGGCAATCAACAAACCGGCTGGCAACTCGCCGAAGCGGAGTGGCTCATCTGGCTAGCCAATATGCGCCTACAACTACAAGAGCAATACGCTGGTGCTACTTCCGCACTCGAGCAAGCAGACCAGTTACTACAGCAGGTTAATCACCCACGGTTACGCCGCGTGCGCGCGCAACTTGCTGAAGAAATGTTGGCGCTAAAAACCACCGAACGCCCCGACATCGACAACATCGCGCTAAGCCTATTGGCAATGTCTAATCAGGCCAACGAGCTACCGCTGCCGGCACGCCCGAAACCAACCGGCGAAATTCAAGAAGCCGATGCCAGCCAAGCCAAACCCGAAGGCTGGCAAGGCGCGCTAGCAGGCTTGTGGCAAGAAATTCGCGGTTTGGTCGTGATTCGACGTCAAGAAAAGAACCTACGCCCTTGGCTTTCAGAACGCGAAGAACAGCTTATCTATCAAGGCCTGCAAGTACGGCTCGACGCGGCGCGCTTAGCCGCACTACGCGGTAAAGGCACGCTATTTCAACAAAGCGTGCGCTCAGCACAAACTTGGCTGCTGACTTGGTTTGACACCCACACCGCCGCAGTAGAAGCCGCCGACAGCGAGCTTTCTGCGTTAGCTAAGCAACACTTAGATCACAATCCGCCCGACATTTCTAAGTCACTCACCATGTTGCGCCAACTACGTCAGCAAGGGCTGAGATAATGCGCGCCGTTATTGTCTTATTGGTCATGCTCGCCCTTACGGTGGGCCTGATGCTGCAAATCCGCGAGGACAGTGGCTATGTATTATTAAGCTACGGCCAGTATTCTTTAGAGACGTCACTGGTTGTGTTGGTCGTGGCTTTAGCCGCACTCTTTATTGGCCTCTACTTTTTGCTTCGCGCGGCTATCGGCACTTTCCGTATTCCACAAACCGCGCGCGAATTTAACCGTCGCCGCTTACGCGCTCGCGCCTCTGAAGAGCTGCAGCAAGGGCTCTTGCAGTTGTCTGAAGGCAACTGGGCTCAGGCACAAAAAAGCCTAGGTCGTCATGCCGGCGACAGCCGTATGGCCATCGTGCACTACCTGAGCGCTGCACGCGCCGCACAACTAGCACACGACACCGAAGGGCGTGACGCCTGGCTTGGCAAAGCCTACGAAACCAATCCACAAGCCGAAGTTGCCATTGGTCTCGCCAAAGCCGAACTACAGCTGCAAGAAAAACAGTATGTGCATGCACTCGCTACGCTAAGACGTTTGCGTGAAAAAACACCTAAACATCCTTATGTCTTGCGGCTACTAGCACAAACGCATATTCAGCTGAATGAGTGGCAAGAACTGGAACAGCTGCTCGCCGAATTAGAAAACAGCAAAGCCTTCGACAAAGAAGGCATGCAAGCCATACGCCAACAACTATGGCTGCAACGTCTAGAACAAATCACGGCGATTGCATTAGAAGGGCGTAAAGAAATTGCGGGCGAACATATCTCCGCGTTATGGAAAAAAACCACTCGTACCGAACGTGAAGACGCCGACCGCCTGGTGCATTTTGCTAAGGCGCATCACGCCAGCGGCCAAGATGCCGCAGCCGCTAGCCTTATCGAGCCTATTCTGAAAAAACGCTGGCATGAACAAGCCGTGGCGCTATACGGCTGGTTAGATCTGAATCAAAAACGCGCCCTCAAAACCATTGAGCAATGGTTAAAACATTATGGCGACCAACCGGTGCTATTGCTGACCGCAGCCCAAGTTTGTATTCGCTATCAGTTATGGGGCCGCGCTCGCAGCTGGCTAACTCACCTCACCACCACGCAGCCATCCGAGGCCGCATGGCGCGAGCTCGCCGCACTCGAAGAAACACAAGGTAATAACGCTGCCGCCGCCAACGCATGGCGAGCCGCTGCTTCAATGGGTGGCAACACTGTAACGCCACTATTACCGCAAGCACCGAACCTATCTGCGTTGGAATCTGAAGAAAATACCGATTTCGCCCAGCCTGATATCGCTGGTCCAGAGTGCATTCCTTCTTCTCCTTACGATGCAGAAGAAACACCTAGCTCAACCGAAGAAGACAGTGACAATAACGCTGAAGACGATCAGCTAGAACTGCCAGTCACGCCTGCTGCTGCGTATTCAAACGAATCAAAAAACAGCTGATCTGACGGCAAGCCTGCCGCAGCAAAATCCGCTTTAGCCGCCTCAATCATCGGCGGTGGACCCGCCATATACACATCAAAGCCACTTAAATCTGGGTACGCCGCCAATACGGCCTCATGCACCCAGCCTTGGCCGCCTTGCCAGTCAGCATCAGGTTCAGACAATACCGGCGAAAACTGAAAACCATCATGTTGGGCTGCCCAAACTTCGGCTTCCTTACTGTAAAGATCACGCTCCGCACGCACGCCCCAGAATAGATGCAGCGGTTGTGGATATTCGGCGTCAAAGGCCTGCATTAACATCGCGCGTAAAGGCGCGTAACCGGTACCGCCTGCTACCAAAATAGCTGGGCGATTATGCTCACTACGCAACCAGAAGTGACCATGCGGCCCCTCTAAACGCATCACGGATTTCTCACGCAAGCTTTCTAACTGGCCACTAAAGTGGCCCTCCGGCACCTCGCGAATATGCAGTTGCAACACATTATCTTGCTCAGGCGGATTCGCCAACGAAAAACTGCGACGCTTACCGCCGGGCAACAGCAAATCAATATATTGGCCCGCACGAAACTGCAGCCGCTGATTCGGCGGCAACTGCAAATCCAACTGCATCACATCATGCGCCAAGCGCTTTTTCTGCATTAAACGCGCCGGTAGCACACGTGGCTGTACGGCCTCTTCGCCACCCAGTTCACGCACCTGAATCGTCATATCCATCTTACTGTGCGCTTGGCAAAGCAATGCCACACCCGCCGCGGCTTGGTCGGTATTCAAGGCGCCCGGAAAACCATTGGGATAATCCACCGCACCGCACAACACGCGGCCTTCACAAGCGCCGCAGGAGCCGCCCCGGCAAGAATAAGGCAACATCACGCCTTGTCTTAACGCGGCATCCAGTATGCTTTCGTTTTCTTCAACCTGAATTTCATGCCCGGAAGGGGCGAGCTTAACGGTGACAGACATTCGTAATATCTTGATTGTGGGCTTTGGCGACATCGGTAGCCGCGTTGCGAAACATTATACCGAGCAAGGGCAGGTGGTTACCGCCGTTTGCCGCAAAGCGCCGACACAGGCAAACACCCGCCACCTCGCGGTTGATTTAGATGACCCGCAATCTGGCTTGCAGGCAGCACTTGCGCAAGGCGCGAGCACTGATGTTTTTTGGTTTGCGCCACCGCAAAAAGCTGGCGTAATTGATAAACGCATTCAAACATTCTGCAATCACTTACGAACAGGTCAAATCCGACGCTTTGTCTATATCAGCACCACAGCTGTCTACGGCGACTGTGAGGGCCGCTGGATTGATGAAGACGAACCTCTCAAGCCCGGCACAGACAGAGGAAAAAGGCGACAAGATGCCGAACAAAGACTACAAATAGCCGCAAAAGAGCATAATTTTGAACTGGCCATACTACGCGTCCCCGGCATTTACGGCCCCGGCCGCTGGCCACTCGCAAGGCTTAAAAAGGGCTTGCCGGTATTGAAAGAAGAAGAGTCGCCCTACACCAACCGCATTCACCAAGACGACCTAGCCAACATCTGCATCGCAGCAATGAATAAAGCACTAGTCAAAGCAGGCGAATGGCGCGCCTATAACTGCAGCGATGGGCAACCTAGCACCATGACGGACTATTTCAACCGCATTGCCGATGCGTTTGATGTTCCGCGCCCGCCGCAATTGGCGCGGGCAGAGGCCGAAAGACAGCTAACTGCGGGGATGTTGTCTTTTATGAACGAATCGAAGCGCCTAAATAGCAATCGAGTATGGAGCGAGCTGCAAATTAACCCCAACTACTCCTCACTCGCAGAGGCGCTTTCCTGATCTTTACCTGTCGCGCGACCGTAAGCCAAAGATAAAGGTATCACTGTAGCCCAAATCGCAATCGCGGCAACCACCGCCAACACACCTTCTAAAGCCCACCCGAACACCTCACTTTCAGGTGACACCCAAACCATCAAGAAGGCCAACATTACGACTGGAAGGAAAACCGCCACCCAGGCAGCAACACAAGCCAACCCATACGACACTAACCATCCAGCAGAGTCGTACCAAGCAATACTTACATTAGTCGGCTCATCAATCGCAATCGCCGGAAACATAAATGACCACCGTAAAAACAGCCAGATGAATGCAATGATCGGCACAAAGCTGTAAATGTAGTGGCTGAATATACCTTCTCCAAAAGCAGCCACACCAATGGCCGAAATCACCACAAATATCAGCGCAATAGAAAGAAACATTAGCCACTCATACAAGACAAACTTAACCTCTCTCCATGAAAGCGATATCTGGCCGCCGTCTGGAACTTTATCCGCACCGAGCAAAATCAGCCGATGAGTCGACACGGCCAACAATGCTGTAAACAGGGCCAGCACCACGCTAATCGTAATATTGATCAACTGAGACTCGACCCCAACAAAAAACAGCTCCAACAAGCCGATAAATACCATCAGCAAAAATGGCCATTTACTCTTTAACCAAAGCTGGTCGCCGTTTTCACGTAGCCACTCAAGAGAGGTATTGAGCGTCCACAACACATTAGGTGGATTGTTGTGCTGCGTCAGATAAGCGTTGGTATTTTGGTCGTCACTCATTTCTTGCGCAGCTCCGTTACCTGCTCACCACCCACACCCCAATTGTCAGTTTCAACTTCATCGATAACCACAACGGTGGTTTTAGGGTTCTTACCCAGCACATCTACTAAGAGCTGCGTTGCGCCTTTGATTAGCGCTTGCTTTTGTTCTTTGGTGACACCTTCATTGGTGACTTTGATGTTTACGTACGGCATTAATCTAGTCCCAGCTCTCCCCACATTTCATCAACGCGGGTTTTAACGTCTTCGTCCATCACAATCGGCACGCCCCATTCGCGGGTGGTTTCACCTTCCCATTTATTGGTGGCATCCATGCCCATTTTTGAGCCCAGACCCGAAACCGGTGAAGCAAAGTCT
>JAPPPA010000194.1 GCA_028817755.1 Gammaproteobacteria bacterium
TCACCAAGCAGCTGATAGTCATCATGCCCCTTACCCGCAACCAACAAAATGTCATCGGCTTGAAGTTCTGCGGCCGCAGCAGCAATTGCTGAAGCACGGTCATGTACAAAGCAAACCCGTTCCGGTTCTACAAAGCCAGCACGAATATCTTCAAAAATGACGTTCGCCGATTCACTGCGCGGGTTGTCATCCGTCACCCACACAAGGTGAGCATGTTTTTCTGCTGCCGCCGCCATTAACGGGCGCTTGCCTGCATCACGATCTCCACCACAGCCAAACACGCAAAGCACGCGCCCAGAGGTAACGTTGCGCAAGCTTTCTAGGCTTGCAGACAACGCCGCAGGCGTATGTGCGTAATCAACCACAACGCGAGCGCGACCACTATCAAACAGCTCTAAGCGCCCTGGTGGCGACTGAATATTTTCGAGGCAGCTAACGGCCTGCTCTATTGAAGCGCCCTGCGCGACCAATACCGCGGCTACCGCTAGCAAGTTATAAACGTTGAAATCACCCAATAGCGTAGTTTCAACATTATATGTTTGCCCCTGATAGCAAAGCTCAAACACCAAACCCGGTTGACGCTGCACGTTACGGGCTTGCAATACCGCCTCGCCCAAACCGTATGTAATCACTTCCGTCGCAGCCGGTGCCGCGGCCGCTAGTTTCTGGCCGAATTTATCATCTGCATTTAACACCCAAGCACGTGGTTGATATTCATCAAACAGCTTCTGCTTAGCTTCAGCGTAAGCCTCAACCGTGCCGTGATAATCCAAATGATCACGCGCCAAGTTTGTTAGCACCGCCACATCAAACTGCGTCGCAGCGACCCGCCCCTGATCTAAAGCGTGTGAAGAAACTTCCATCGCTACGTTCTGACACTCAGAAGCAGCAAAACCAGCAAAATTCGATTGCAGCTCAACCGGAAACGGCGTGGTGAAAGCACCACGCTCTAACTGACCAAGCCGGCCTTTTCCGAGCGTACCCACCATGCAGGCATCTTGTTGAAGCTGCTGCCATGCTTGAAGAAGCAACCAAGCACAGGATGTTTTGCCATCGGTACCGGTAATACCAACCACCGACATTTGCGTGCTTGGCTCACCATAAAAACGCGCAGCAATGACACCGACCATATGCTGCAAGCCGGGCACAGCCAACACAAAGGCACAGCTTAAAGCAGGTAACTCAGGGGCGTTATCAGCCGGCTCCCAAAGCACGGCAATAGCTCCGGCCTCTACCGCTTGCTCGGCAAAAGACAAGCCATGCGGACCACCAAAACCGGCTAAAGCAATGAATAATGCGCCCGGCTGAACGTCGCGGCTATCTGTAGCAACAGCCATCACTGCAAGATCCGGCACATCCACAGACAACAAGCCTTCTAGCAATTGAGGTAACTGTTTCATTAACCAGCACCTCCGTTTACAGCCAAGGCAGCGACGGGCAGATTCTTCTCTTCCGTACCGGCATCAGCAGGCACGTCCAACATGCGTAACGCGTCTGCCATAACAACGGAAAACACCGGCGCCGCAACTTTGCCGCCGTAGTAGTACTCACCGCCCGGATCATCAATCATGACCACAGCAGCCAAACGCGGATTAGAGGCTGGTACAACACCGGCAAACAAGGCGCGATAACTGTCTTGGGTATAGCCACCCTTGCGTGAACTTTTACGCGCCGTGCCAGTTTTACCCGCCACGCGATAGCCAGGAATTGCAGCCAAAGGCGCAGTACCATCTGGCTTAGCAACCGCTTCCATCATGCGTAACACAGCTTCAGCCGAAGCCTCATTCACCACACGCTCTTCTAGCGGCGCGGCATCATAATGAACAATCGTTGGTAAGCGGCGAACGCCTTTCGCACCCAAGGTTGCGTAGGCCTGCGCCAGCTGTAACGTTGAGACAGACAAGCCATATCCAAATGAAAGTGTTGCCTGCTCAATCGGCTGCCAATCAATAAAGTGCGGCAAACGGCCCGACTCTTCATTCGGCAAGCCTGTAGAAATTGGTGCGCCAAAACCGTAACGGCTCAGCGCCATCCACATATCAGCGCTGTCAAAACGCAGCGCAATTTTGCTAATACCAACATTTGAAGAGTGACGAATAATATCGGCTGGCGTTAATCCGTCGCGGCGACGACCATCGCGCACCCAGTGCGCACCTAGTTTCCAGCGGCCGTTGTGGGTATCGATGACGTCTGCTTCCGCAACCAATTCCGCATCCAATGCAGCAGCCATTACTAAAGGCTTCATAGTTGAGCCCGGCTCATAGGCA
The DNA here is from genome assembly GCA_028817755.1 of Gammaproteobacteria bacterium. Classification (GTDB taxonomy): domain Bacteria; phylum Pseudomonadota; class Gammaproteobacteria; order JAPPPA01; family JAPPPA01; genus JAPPPA01. The sequence continues at coordinate 2,268 of JAPPPA010000194.1, forward strand.
TCGCTAATGACATGATTACGCACCGCGTTCCAATCCAGCTTGCTACGTACATGCGGGTTATAGGAAGGCAAGCTCACCATCGCCAACACTTCACCGCTAGCAATATCCAAAATCACCATATGACCGCCAGCGGCGTCATGCTCTTGCACTGCGCGTTTTAACTCGCGATACGCCACATATTGCAAACGGCGATCCAGCGTTAGCTCAAATGGCGCATCGGCGTCCACTTCCCAAGCCGCTTTATCCATTTCAAGCACGCGTCCATCACGAGCACGCTTGCCAATCTCTTGATAACGGCTACCGGCCAAAGCTTGATCAAAGCTACGCTCTAAACCTTCTTGGCCTTTATCTTCTAGATTTGTAAAACCAAGCAATGACGCAGCCACTTCGCCAAGCGGGTAATAGCGTCGCCAAGCCGGCTCAATGCCCACACCCGGCAGTTTCATTGCTTTGATCGCTTCAGCCTGCTGCGGCACCAAGTGACGCTTTAGTACTACAAAACGACGCTGTGTTTGCTGCAAACGCTTTACAAGTTCTTGCTCACTACGGCCGATCAATGGCGCCAAGTTAGCTGCCACCTTTTTCGGGTCGGCGCCAATTTGCTCCATCTGCCAAGGGTTGGCGTAAAGTGTTGGGCGTGGCGCACTTACCGCCAGAGGCTCACCATTACGATCAACAATTTTGCGACGCGGCTGATAGTGCTGTTGACGATAGCGGTACTGCTGGTCCGCCCAAGCTGCATAGCCATCACTAGCAACCACCTGCAGATGCGCAGCACCAAATACGCCCAAGCCCAAACCAAACAGCAAACCCGCCAACACCAAACGCTCACGCCACAACATGCGGCGAGTTTGCGCTGCGGTATCACGCGGCGTTACAGCAGCTTGTGGACGAGCCGCCATTAACGCTGACCTCCGCTCAAGGAGAAGTTTAATTTTTCAACTTTTGCCACCGGCACCATGCCGAGCAACTTACGAGCATCTCGGTCGACACGGGTTTGCCCTGCCCACCACGCATGATCAAGCTCTAGGCGCTCACGCTGCGCTGCTAACAAATCACCTTGTGCGCGCAGGTGGCGTAAGTCATTCACCAAAACACGGCTTTGATACGTGCTGTTGATAACCATCAGTGCCGAAAAAAACACTGCTGCAGACAGCAACAAAAACAAGAAGCGCGAAAGCCCTGCAGTCATTACAACGGCTCCTCGCATTTCTCAGCTGCGCGCAAAACAGCACTGCGCGCGCGCGTATTATTTTCTAACTCCTGCTCGCCCGCCTTTGTAGCCTTACCAACCAACTTAAGGCGCGCAGGCACTGCCGTAGAACGACCGAAGCCCGCTGGTTCGCCGCGGGCTTCGTCTCGCATAAAGCGCTTCACAATTCGGTCTTCCAAGCTGTGGAAACTGATCACGGACAGTCGCCCCCCGCCGCGAAGGACGGTGACGGCTTGCTGCAAGCCTTGCTCTAAATCCAGCAATTCTTTATTAATATGAATGCGTATTGCCTGAAAGCTACGCGTTGCCGGATGTTTATTTTTCTCACGCGTTGGCACCGCAGAATCAATTAGCTCAGCCAATTCCAGCGTACCCTGCAATGGTGCTTTTTGACGGCGCTCAACAATGGCTCGAGCAATCCGGCCACGAAAGCGCTCCTCACCATAAGTCCACAACACATCGGCAATGTCGTCTTGGCGCGCCCGATTAAGCCAGTCAGCAGCAGACTCGCCACGCGTGGCATCCATGCGCATATCCAGCGGACCATCACGCAAAAAGCTAAAACCTCGCTCTGCCTCATCTAGCTGCGGCGAAGAAACACCCAAATCAAGCAAGACACCATCCACCTGGCCCAGCTTGTCGCGCTCAGCAATAGCATCTGCCAAGGTCGCGAAGCTGTTGTGCACGATTTCGAAACGCTCATCACCAGCAAACTCTCGTGCTGCGCAATCAATCGCCTCTACATCTTTATCAAAGGCTAATAATCGGCCAGACGCGCTTAACTGATTAAGAATGGCACGGCTATGCCCGCCACGGCCAAATGTGCCATCCACGTAAAAGCCATCCGCCTTAATCGCTAAAGCGTCAACTGATTCATTAAGTAGTACGGAAATATGCGCGGACATTATTTCGCCCCACGCATCGCATCAGAAGGCTGCGCACCCATCTCCTTAGCTAGGCGACGAGTGTTCGCAAAGTATTCATCATAAATCGTCGCATCCCAGATCTGCACTTGAGAGCCACGACCCAGCATCACAACTTCATCGCCAATATCAGCCGCTTCACGCAAGTCTTGAGGAATGACCATGCGCCACTGACGATCAAGACCCAAATCAGTACTGTGATCAACCGCACGGAATTGCGTGATCTCTACGTGCTCATCGAAAGAACCGCGATCTTCAAGATCTTCTGCAAAAGCGTCATGCTCATCCGGCAACCACAACACTAGGCAATCCAGCTTGTAATGCAGCGCGCATACAACCTGACGGTCCCAGTCATCGCCCAAGGCAGACACATAAGACGAACGATAGCGGCTAGGCAGCGCTAGTCGCTTCTTGTCGTCTTGTTTTACGCGGGTTAAGCCGCGAAGCCTTAGTGATGTCATTTCTTGCAATTCAGGTAAGCGAACAACTATGGGAATTTACTACTAATTTATTCCACTTAAGGTTTAGCTTATTACCTCAATGCAAGATTTCAACCACTTTTGTTATTAAAAAAACCACTTTTACCCCTCAAACGAACTACAAACCCAAACGAACCCATGAAAATCAATGAGTTACAAAGTGGTTAAAAGTGGAGCCATTCGTCGGTTTTATGCCAAAAACAGCATAAACGGAGCTTTTAGGGATATTTGAGCGCTTAAAAAGCGAAGAAAATTAAGCGTAAAGCAAAGAGCTCCAGCAAAACTCACCTAAGAGGGATAAAAGTGGAGCTCTTATTTAAAGCCTATTAAGAAGCGGGATAAAGGCTCTCATCAATGTGGTCACACAATGCGTGAATAACCACCAAATGGATCTCTTGAATACGCGCAGTCACATTACTCGGCACGCGAATTTCAACATCACCTTCACGGTATAGCGGCGCCATCGCGCCACCATCCTTACCCGTCATCGCTATCACGATCACACCCTTGCGATGCGCCTCATGAATAGCAGCCACCACATTAGGCGAATTACCACTGGTGCTCACTGCTAACAAAATATCTCCGGCATTACCTAGCGCAGAGACTTGCTTGGAAAAAACTTCTTCATAACTGAAGTCATTCGCAATAGACGTTAATGTCGAGCTGTCGGTGGTTAAAGCAACAGCAGCCAAGGGCGGACGGTTACGTTCGTAACGATTAAGCAGCTCAGAAGAAAAGTGCTGCGCATCACCGGCCGAACCACCATTACCACAAGTGAGAATTTTTCCACCCGCCTTTAGGCAAGCAACCATTTTCTCACCAGCCTCAAGGATTGCTTCAGGCAACACTTCTTTCGCCGCCTGCTTAGCCTCAATGCTATCTATAAAGTGCTGTTCTATTCTTTGCGCTGCCATATGGCACTCCGACCTAATATCCATTCACTATAACTTACTAACCAGCAAGCTCAAACGCAGCTTTAAACCAATTAATTTCTGGGGCTTGCGGATTACCCGTCATTGCCAACACATCAAAACGCCAATCTAGGTTTTGCCATTGTGGCCGTTCAGTAAACAACAAACGGGCCGCCTGAGATAACTTTTTCTGTTTAGCAAAACCGACACTGGCAACTGCATCAGCCAATTGATGAGAACGGTATTTCACCTCAACCAAAACCAAGGTTGTTCCGTCCTTCATAACCAAATCAATTTCACCAAAGCGACAGCGATACTGACGCTCCAGCGGCTTTAGCCCCTGAGCCTGCAACCAGCGCTCGGCAACCAACTCAGCCTCATCGCCAATAACTTTATTTGCCGCCAAGCGTTAAGCACCTGGCTTAACAATGTTTGGCAACAACACCGGCTTGCCTTTACGGAAATAAGCCCATACAAGTCGCCGTTGAATCAAACCTTCATCACCGGCCTCAAGCTGCCCCGTGCCACCAGGGAAAACCCAAGGGAAGCCGGTTTGCCTATCTGCCAAAATCGGCAACACACGCAGTGCATCCGCACCGAGCGCATAAAAGCGGTCGCGTTTTGCCGTACCACCCGCCTTCAGTATTTCACCCTTCAAGCGCTGATCACGTTGAAGCGGTTGCAAGCTCCAAGGCATCGACGGGAAGCGAACCCCATTCAAATCCAAGTCAGCCGCAGGATTTTCTTTGCCCGCCCACACGTGAGAAGTGGCATAAACAGGCAGGCCGCTGGCGCGATAAAACTTTAGCTGCGGGCGTAACGCACGCAAAGCTCGCGGCTGACCCGGCGCAAACACGGCATCCACATCACTCCGGCGACGCGGTTCAAATTCAATATTTCTCGCCAACGTGCGCATCATTCGAGCATGGCGCCGCTCGCTTTGATCCAGCAACAAGGCGCGCTGAATGGTATCGCCATAATCCGATTGGCCTGTTGGATAACGCTCTACACCGACGACCTTGCCACCGGTTTCAACAAAGCGCTTTTTGAAGGCCTCAACCACGCGATACCCCCAATCACCTTGCGCGGCAATTACCAACGCACGACGGTGCCCTTCTCGACTCATGCGCTCAGCAACAATTTCGGCCTCTTGCTCAGGTGACAAAGCTAAAGCTTGAACTTGATAATCAGAGTCAGTGGTCGATACTTGGTTTAATGGCAACCAAAGCATTTCAGGTGAAAGCTCCGCGACAAGCAGCTCATCAATCTTCTCTTTCCGCAACGGACCAATGACAGCGAGCCCTGATAACTCATCCTGACTAGCAAGCCATTCGGCAGGCGCCGTTTTTTCGGTATCAACGAACTCAAAACGCCCCTTCTCAGAAGCACCACCGGCATACCACGCAGCTAACAAACCATCACGAACAGAAGCACCAACCGCAGCGTAGCGACCAGACAACGGCAGCAACACCGCAATACGATCAGGGTATGTTTGGCGCAAAGCATGCGCTTCACGCAACGCTGGCAATAACAAAGCATTCGCGGCATGTAGCGTATTTTGTGCCTGCCACGTATCTAAGGACCTCTCGAACCGCGCAGGCGCGAGCCACTCTTGCTGTCCGACAAGGGCCAACCTTAACCAGCCCGCGACATCTTGGCTGCTAGTGCGGCGCAAACCTTCGCGCAATAACGACTCGTCGCTACCGACCAATAACGGCCATAGCTTCAACTGCCACGCTTGATCACTCTCAGCACCCAATAGCAGTCGGTTCCGCGCCGTAAAATCTTCAATCGCAGAAATAAGCGCGCCCTGCTCTGCAAATGCGGTCGCACGTACAGCTAAAAACCTTGCACGCAAATCGACATCAACATCAGCCGCCAAAACCAAAGGCAGAACCACCAACGCCTCACCTGGGCGCCCTTCTTGCAGCAACAAGTCAGCCTGCAACACTGCAGCACGCTCTTGATCCACAGGTGAAAGCAATGTTTGATCAATGGAATCAAACACAACTCGAGCACGCAGCACATCTTCATCGTTCAACAAGGCAGACAAACCTCGCACCCGATAGTGCTGAGCCTCAGCATCAGTACGTACATCCGCTAGCGCGAGCCATTCAGCCGCTGCTTGCTGCCAATCTTCACGCGCCTCAGCAGACTCCGCCGCCACCACACTCCCCTGCGCAACTGGCAGGCTGCTTTCCTGCTGCGACGGTACGGACGCACAAGCAGCAAGAAACAAGCTAACGGCCACCACCAAAGGCTTTAGGCCCAAGCCAAACACATCAAAAGACGACATAAATACGGACAAACGTGGCATTTAATTAACCCAGCTGTAATTAGCACTTATCATACCCGCAGCCAAAGACAGGCGCAGCGCAAATCATGACCGAACAAGCAATCTCCACTCCCGACCAACAAGCTGGCCAACTAGGTACGCTTTATGTTGTCGCCACCCCAATCGGCAATCTGGACGACTTCAGCCCAAGGGCTGTTAATTGCTTAAAGCAAGTGAGCCTAATTGCCGCAGAAGATACCCGACACAGCCGCAAGCTGCTTGATGCCTGGGGAATTTCAACGCGCCTAACAGCACTCCACGAGCACAACGAACAATCAGCTGGCGACCGCTTGCTAGAAAAGCTTCAGGCTGGCGAGGATATCGCTTTGATTTCCGACGCCGGCACCCCACTTATTTCCGATCCGGGTCAGAAACTACTACCAAAGCTGATAGAGCACGGCATTACCATTTCCCCAGTGCCCGGCGCTTGCGCGATCACCGCCGCACTTAGCGGAGCCGGCTTACCCACTCAACCATACTGGTTTGAAGGCTTTTTACCTGCCAAAAGCGGCGATCGTCAGAAACGGCTAGAAGCCCTCGCCAACTTAGAGGCAACCTTGGTTTTTTACGAGGCCCCTCACCGAATTCAGGAATGCCTTGCTGCACTTGCCGAAGCACTTTCCCCAGAACGCAGGGCTTGTGTTGACAGAGAACTCACTAAGAAATTTGAAGAAGTTCAGCGGAACACCCTGGG
>JAPPPA010000318.1:0-6819 GCA_028817755.1 Gammaproteobacteria bacterium
GTCCAGAACAATATCAACGTTATTACATAGCTCGGCTAGACGTTCTTGGCTGGCGCGCTCGGCTAGTGTTTTGCAGCTAACGTTAGGGTTGTTGGCCGCCAGTTTTTCGGCAGCGGCATCGACTTTACTTTTGTCGATATCGTTTTGGCCAAACAGAATTTGGCGCTGCAGGTTGGAGAGGGCGACGTTGTCATCATCCAAAAGCCATAACTCACCAATGCCGCCCGCAGCCAAGTATTGCGCCGCGGGGCAGCCAAGGCCACCAACGCCCACGATTAAGACTTTGGCGGCTTTAAGTTTTTCCTGACCGGTTTTACCCACGGGCTGCAGCATCAGTTGACGGCTGTAGCGGATGAGTTCGTCTTTTGAGAGTTGCTCGGTCATAGGCTTAGTGACTTGTACTTAAGCAATCCATCGACCTAGCGTAACGCGCGGCAGGCTGTTTAGGTCGAGCACGGTTTCTACGTCTTTAAAGCCGGCGTCGGTTAATAGCTTTTGGGCGGCGTCGCCTTGGCCGTAGCCGTGCTCGATAAGCAGCCAGCCGCTTTCTTTCAGGTGAGGGCGGCTGTTTTCAACAATATGGGCAATATCGGCTAAGCCGTCTTCCGCGGCGACGAGTGCTTCTTGTGGCTCTTCGGTGAGGTATTCCAGTTCTAGCTCGTATTCGGCGATATAGGGTGGGTTGGAAACGATAATTTCGAATTGATTGTTTGGCCCGTCTTGTTGCAATAGTGGCTCAAACCAGCTGCCCAAATGCAGCTTTACAGAAGGCGCGAGGCTATCGAAATTGCTTTGGGCAATGTCGGCGGCGTGTTGTGAGCGTTCTACGGCGTGAAGTTGGCTGTTTGGGCGCAATCGGGCGAGTGCTGTAGCGATTGCGCCGCTGCCGGTGCCGAGGTCAAGAATATTCCAGTTGGCGGCTTGTGGAATGCGGTCGGCGGCGAGTTCGACTAGTAACTCGGTTTCTGGGCGCGGCACTAAGACGCCGGGGCCGACTTTGAGCATAAAATCCATAAAGCCCCATTCGCCGAGCAGGTAGGCGAGCGGGGTGCCGCTTTGGCGTTTGCTAACGAGTTTGAGGAAGGTTTTGGCGTCGAAATCGCTGACGTCTTTAGTCGGCCAAGTCATGAGCCAAGCGCTGGATTTTTGCAGCACATGTCCGAGCAGCAAGCCGGCGTCTGCATTGGCGTCGTCGGCTTGGCTTTCGTTTTGTTTGAGCTGTGCTACCGCTTGGCTTAGCAACTCAGAGACGGTCGACATTAGTCTTCTGAACCGAGCGCTGCTAACTGATCGGCCTGATGCTCTTGCAAGAGCGGGTCTAGCACCTGTTCTAGGCGACCTTGCATGATTTCATCAAGCTTGTATAGCGTGAGGTTGATGCGGTGATCGGTCACGCGGCCTTGCGGGTAGTTGTAGGTGCGAATGCGCTCTGAGCGGTCGCCCGAGCCGACTTGTAGGCGGCGGGCTTCGCTGTTTTCTTCGGCGGCTTTGCTGGCTTCGATGTCATTGAGTTTGGTTTTAAGCAATGACAAAGCCTTGGCTTTGTTTTTGTGCTGCGAGCGCTCTTCTTGGCATTCGACCACTAGGCCGGAAGGATTATGGGTAATACGGATCGCAGAGTCGGTTTTGTTGACGTGTTGACCACCGGCGCCCGAGGCACGGAAAGTGTCGATACGTAAATCAGCCGGGTTGATTTCGATTTCTTCGGCTTCTGGCGCTTCTGGCAGAATCGCGACGGTGCAGGCTGAAGTGTGGACACGGCCCTGGCTTTCGGTTTCGGGTACGCGTTGTACGCGGTGTGCGCCGGACTCAAATTTGAAACGCGAAAACACGCCTTCGCCAATAATACGGGCCACGACTTCTTTATAACCGCCGTGTTCGCCTTGGTTTTCGTTTACTACTTCCACTTTCCAGCGCTGGGTTTCAGCGTAGCGGCTGTACATGCGGAACAGGTCGCCGGCAAAGATAGCGGCTTCGTCGCCGCCGGTGCCAGCGCGTACTTCTAGGTACACGTTGGATTCGTCGCGTGGGTCTTTTGGTAATAGCAGTTTTTGTAGAGTTAGATCGAGCTCGGCGATGCGCTCGTCAGCGCCGTCTAGCTCCATCTCGGCCAGTTCTTTCATGTCGGGATCGTCGAGCATTTCTTTGGCGTCTTCGATATCAGAATAGGCTTGTTGATATTGAGCCCATGTGTCAACTACCGGCTGTAACTGGCTGTATTCCTTGCCTAAATCACGAAATTTATTCTGATCGGCCATTACGTCAGGGTCTGACAAAAGCACGCCCACTTCTTCATGGCGAGCGGTAATGGTGTCGAGTTTAATTTTTATCGAATCTTTCATGATTTAGCTTTGGTCATCATCAAAAAGCTTGGCAATCAGCGCCAGGCTTTGCTGTTGTTCTTCTGCACCCATTTCGCGCAATTTGGTGGTGGGCGCGTGGGTAAGTTTAGCCGACAGTTTGTGGGCGAATTCGGTCAGCACTTGTTCGGCGTTGTCGCCATTACGTAGCGCTTGTAGGGCTTTTTCTAGCTCTTGTTGGGTGGCTTGGCTAGCGTGCCCACGGAAGCTACGAATGGCGTTGGTAGCCGTGCGCTCGCGCGACCAACGCACCCAATTTTCTAATTCGTTGGCGACAATATCTTCAGCCTGAGCGGCGGCTTCGCGGCGTGCGTCCATGCCTTGTTGGGCGATGTTTTGTAGGTCGTCTACGGTGTAAAGGTAAACGTCGTCTAGCTCGGCTGTGCTTGGCTCAATGTCGCGCGGTACGGCGAGATCGACGATAAACATCGGCTTGCGCTTACGCACTTTAATGGCTTGCTTAACCCAAGCGGTTGAAACGACGGTTTCTGGCGCGGCGGTTGAGCTAATCACAATGTCAGCCGACGGGATCGCCATTTCTAGGTCTTCCCATTTCACGGCAACGCCACTGTGTTCGGCAGCGAGATTTTGCGCGCGCTCGATGGTGCGGTTAGCGACTAATAGTTTGCCTAAGCCTAACTCGGCAAGGTGGCGAGCCAGTAATTCGCCGGTTTCGCCAGCGCCAATTAATAGGGCAGTGTGGCGCTCAAAGTTAGAGAAAATTTGTTGTGCCGTGCGCACGGCGGCAAAGGCAACCGATACCGGGTGGCTGCCAATGCTGGTTTCGGTGCGCACGCGTTTAGCGCAATGGAAAGCGTGTTCGAAGCTGTGAGTCAGCAATGGGCCAGCGGTGTTGGACTTTTGCGAGGCTTCGAGCGCGGTTTTGCATTGCCCCAGAATCTGCGGCTCGCCCAGTACTAAGGAGTTAAGGCCGCAAGCGACTTTTAATAAGTGTTGTGCGGCTTCTTTGTCTTGGTACTGGTAAATGTAATCTTGCGCTAATAGGCTGTCGCCAAGGGCTTGGCTAACTGCGCTATGCTCGTCTGCAACAAGCAGCCATTCGCTGCGGTTACAGGTTGAAATAACGCTAGCTTCGGCAATGCCGTCGGCCGATTTTAGGCGCTGTAATTCCTGCCCAAGCGATTCGCCCACAAACGCATAGCGTTCGCGAACGTCAATCGGTGCGGTTTCGTGATTGAGGCCAATCAGAAATAAGGGCATGGAAAGGTGCTGTTGTTTGGGCGTTATTAAAGGGTTGAGCGGCGCGCATTATGCGCATTTAGTGACACTAGCGGCGAATTTTCCGGCACCACGGCATTGAACTCAAGTGCCGCGCGGCCAACTAAGCAGATTAAAATGGGGTTTATGAGGTTTAATTTTGTGTTGAGACGTTGCTTGGAACATAAACGCTTGGCGTTAATAGCAGTGCTTGGTTTAGCGACTGCCTGTTCTGTGGCGCCCAAACAGCAAAGCCAAGACACAGCTTCTGAAAGCAAGCAAGTGGAACAGGTTGATGCCGTAAAGCTGGGCTACAAAGCCGGTTTGGGCAATGATCTTTACTACAACTTAATCACCGCTGAACTTGCAGGCCAGCACAAAGATTTTGAAAACGCTGCGCAATCTTATCGGCGCGTTTTAAAGCTCACTGACTCAGACGATATTTCACAAGAAGATCAATATCGCATTGCGCGTCGCGCCTGGGAAATGGGGCGCTACATTAAAAACGCAGATTTGGCCGAGTTGGCTGCGCAAACTTGGCAGGGCAGTGATCAAAGCTTTACGCCACGCCTTGCTCGTATTGTGGCAGTTGAAGATGCCTCACCGGCTAAGCAACAGCAGGTATTAGCCGAAGTATTCGATTTGGCGCAACCACAGCGCGCGGCTTTTGCCGCCGTGGTGGCTAAGCACTATCGAGAAAGCCCGGCTGCAGACGCCGCGTTGCAAATGATCGATGGCTTTCTTGAAACTCACCCGAATGACGCAGACGTATTAAAAGCAGGTGCTGTGATTGCTGAAGATACGGATGCGACCGCGATGGCATATCAGCTTTGGTATCGCTTATCTGCCGTAGCGACGAGTGCCGATGAGGTGTTCGACGCGCAAGCACATGCGGCGGCAAACTTAAGACTGTTGGGCGAGCCCGCTGAAGCCGCGAATCGCCTACGTGGCTTACATGCTTTACAGCCAGATCAACATTGGGTGGCGTTGGAATATGGCCGCTCTTTATTGCAGTCAGAGCAAGCCGAAGAGGCGCTTGAGGTGTTGGAAGTCTTGGCTGACAAGCTCTCGATTAACCCCGAGGTTCAGTACATCACTGGCTTTGCTGCGTTTGTCGCTAAAGATTACCTAAAGGCCGCGACTTACTTTGAAACGGCCTTGGCTAAAGGCTATAGCGATCACGAGGCCCGTTATTGGATTGGCTTGGCGTATATGCAGGCAGAGCAGCCGAAGCAGGGCGTAGTCTGGTTAAGTACCTTGGGGCAGGGCAAGCACTGGCAGCGCGCGCAACACTTAACCGGCGATGCCTTGGCTGAAATGGGTGAGTGGGAAGAATTTGAAACGCATTACAACAACTTGCGTAGTGCAACGCCGGATCAAGCTGCGCGTTGGTTTTTAGCGCAGTGCCAGTCGTTGATTGATGTTGGCCGTTATGAACAAGCGGCGTCTTATATAGATAAGGCCGTTGAAGCTGACGACGAAGACCTAGAGGTGCGTTATCAGCGCGGCGTGCTCTACGCTGAGTTGGGCCGTTTTCAGCAGGCTGAAACGGATCTAAATTTAGTTATTACTAATGAACCAGAGCATGCTGAGGCGATGAATGCGCTTGGCTATATGCTGATTGATCGTCTAGGTGACACAGAACGTGGTGTGCCGTTGGTGAAACGCGCGTTGGATTTACGCCCAGAGTCAGCACCGATTATGGATAGCTATGGCTGGGGCTTGCTGCTGGAAGGCCAGCTTAGAGAGGCGCTGTTCTGGTTAGAGCGCGCATGGTCGAATACTAAGGATCATGAAATTGGTGCTCACTTGGGTGAAGCCTTGTGGCTAAGCAAGCGTCATAAAGAAGCCCGTGTTGTTTGGGCTGAAGCGCAAAACTTGCCGCGCGGCAATCGAGACGACAAAGTCCGCCAAGCCTACGAACGGCTTGGGATTGATCCGGAATAGTAAATGCCTAGATTTTTAATGATGGCGGCGGTGATGCTGCTCGCCGCTTGTTCTACCTTGGGCGTAAAGCCACAGAACCAAACGTCGCAATCGCAGTTGCCTGAGCAATGGTCGCTACAAGGAAAGCTGGCGAGTAAAGGGTTAGGTGCTGCCGTATTTCGTTGGCAGCAAAATGGCGGCGACAGTGAAATTAATATTTCTGCGCCGCTGGGCGCGGGTGCGGCGAAGATTTCTTATTTCGGCGGCCAGCTCACTGTGCGTGCGGGCGATCAAACTCTGCAACATCAAGATGCGCAATATTGGCTGCAAGCGAATGGCCTCGCTGTGCCTCTAGATGCCCTGGCTTTATGGGTGCAGGGCTTGCCGCATTACCGCCTGCCAGCGGACAAGCAAGATGCCAATCGCTTTGTTCAGGCTGGTTGGTCTGTCGCTGTGCGTAAATGGCAAACCGTGAACTGCATTGAGCTGCCTAACCGCATGCGTGTGGAAAAAGGCGATGCGGTATTAAAGCTAGGCGGTATGCGCTGGAAGCTGCAAACCGATACGGCCCCAACAGGGCCGACACTCTTTAATAAGCCTGCTGCGAGTGAATGTAATGCTGCCTAGCGATTTGTTTTGGTGGCCTGCGCCCGCCAAGTTAAACCTTATGCTGCATATCACGGCGCGTCGTGTCGACGGTTATCACGAGCTGGAAACCTTGTTTCAGGTGTTGGATGGTGGCGATGAGCTGGCCTTCGAGGTCAATGAAGGCACAGACATTGTTCGGGTGACTGACATCGCTGATGTTCCGCCGGAGCAAGATTTGGTGATTCGCGCTGCAAAGTTATTGCAACAACATGCAGGCGCAGCGCAGGGCGCTCGCATTCATCTGCGTAAGCGGCTGCCGATGGGGGGAGGCTTAGGTGGTGGCAGCTCTGATGCCGCGACTACTTTGGTGGCGCTTAATGCTCTATGGAATTGCCAGCTTGATACATCCACATTGTGTGACTTGGGTTTGAGCTTAGGCGCGGATGTGCCGGTGTTTGTAAATGGCGTTTCAGCATTTGCCCGCGGGGTGGGCGAGCACTTGCACACAGTAGTCTTGCCCGATGCTTGGTATGTGGTGCTAACCCCTAACGTGCATATGTCTACTGCCGAGGTGTTTTCAGCGCCGGCGTTAAAACGAGATTGCGCGTTGCTGGCCGATTCTTTTATAGAAAAACTCGCGGATTTTCCTAGCGATGAATTGCCGGGAGAAAATGTTTGCCAGCCAATTGTGCTTTCGCAACAAAAAGAGGTTGCAGATGCACTAAAC
>JAPPPA010000318.1:6829-8621 GCA_028817755.1 Gammaproteobacteria bacterium
TGCAGAAAGCGCATGCTTGCGGAAACTATTTTGACGCTTTGGGCTACCAAGTTTTGGTTGCAAAAGGGGTCAATATTTCGCCGTTGATGACAGCCTTGGAAAGTTTCCAAAAACTGTCATAAAAACGCCAAAAAGTATTCGCTTTCAACTCTCGTCGCGTTTAGAATAGCGCGCTCTGCTGGGCCGTCGCCAAGTTGGTAAGGCACGGGTTTTTGGTATCCGCATTCGTAGGTTCGAGTCCTACCGGCCCAGCCATTCTTTTCCTCCCTCTGACATAGAAAAAGAATTTAGCGAGAGAACGCTGTGACAACTACTAATATGATGATCTTCACCGGCAACGCTAATCCAGCACTCGCCGAAGCCGTTGTACAGCATTTAGGAATTCCCCTAGGTAAAGCAAAAGTAGGCCAGTTCAGCGACGGCGAAGTTGCGGTTGAACTGCAAGAAAACGTTCGTGGTAAAGACGTTTTCATCGTTCAGCCTACCTGTGCGCCTACTAACGACAGCTTGATGGAAGTGCTAGTGATGGCCGACGCCCTGCGTCGTGCGTCTGCCGGCCGTGTAACTGCTGTTGTGCCTTATTTTGGCTACGCTCGTCAGGATCGTCGCCCTTGGTCAGCGCGTGTGCCTATTACCGCGCGTTTAGTTGCCAATATGTTTTCGTCAGCCGGTATTGACCGTGTGCTTACCGTTGATTTGCACGCTGACCAAATTCAAGGCTTCTTTGATGTGCCGGTAGATAACATCTACGCGTCGCCACTACTGATCGAAGATATTAAAGAACAACACTATGAGAACGTGATGGTGGTATCGCCAGACGTAGGTGGTGTTGTACGTGCCCGCGCCATTGCGAAGCGTTTAGATGATTGCGATCTTGCCATCATTGATAAGCGCCGCCCTAAAGCGAATGAAAGCAAGGTAATGAACATCATTGGCGACGTTGAAGGACGTAGCTGTGTGATGGTTGACGACATTGTTGATACCGCAGGCACGCTATGCAAAGCCGCAGAAGCGCTGAAAGACGTGGGTGCAACCAAAGTAATGGCTTACGTCACACACCCAGTGCTGTCTGGCAAAGCTATTGATAACTTGCTGAACTCACAGATGGATGAGTTGGTAGTTACTGACACCATTCCATTGACTGAAGAAGCCAAAGCTAGCGGTCGTATCCGTGTAGTCAGCATGTCTAGCATGTTGGCCGACTCGATTGTTCGGGTTTATAACGAAGAGTCTGTCTCCTCACTATTCGACGGCCAAATCTAATACGCATCTTTTCCTCCCTAGCTGCGTTGCAGCTAAGTTTTTGGTGCTCACGTATTAGCTATACGCTCCGCGCCAAAAACTCATCTACGCCTTGCTAGGAAGAAAAATCTACGTATTAGATGATCAAAGCCTAGCGCCATAAGGCGCTTTTCTGTAGAATCGCGCGCGCTCAGATCCGTAAGGCTCTGGGCGTTTTTATTTGAGTTAATCCAGGTCGCGGGATTAACGCCGCATTCCACATTGGGTGGGGCGGTTTAACTAAGGATATAAAGATGTCTGCTGAAGATTTTATTTTGAACGCAGAGCTTCGTGAAGACCAGGGCAAAGGTGCGAGCCGCCGCCTGCGTCACGCCGGTAAAGTACCAGGAGTAATCTATGGTGCCGGTAAAGAAGCTGTTGCGATTTCTGTTGCTCACAACGAGCTGTTCCACCACTTGGAGCACGAAGCGTTTTACTCGCACGTGCTAGAAATCAAAGTGGGTAAGAAAACCGAGAAAGGTATTCTTAAGGACCTACAACGTCACCCAGC
>JAPPPA010000203.1:0-4605 GCA_028817755.1 Gammaproteobacteria bacterium
ATTAAGCCGATGACAAATGCATTAGTGCCGAGAACGGCGGTTGCTAATTTAGGCACGTGCGAGCTTCCGTTGCGTGAGTTTCACCAACTGTAACCCAACACTGCCAAACAGGCCGGGCATATGGCGGGCAAAAAATGTGGTGGTTTTAGCCATGGCGCCCGGAATAATAATCCACTGGCCTTTGTCTAAACCTTCTAGCATTTTGTCGCAGGCATAGTCGGCGTCTAGCGAGCCGGCGAACTTTTTCAGCTCCAAGCTAATGGGGTCGCCATTGCCGTGTTCTTCCGTCACCATTGGTGTCTTCACTTCTGGTGGGCATACGCAGCTAATGTGAATGCCTTGTGGCTCATATTCATTACGTAAGGTGGTGGCGAGGCCGACTACGCCAAACTTTGAGGCGCTATAAGCAGCAAACCAT
The DNA here is from genome assembly GCA_028817755.1 of Gammaproteobacteria bacterium. Taxonomy (GTDB): domain Bacteria; phylum Pseudomonadota; class Gammaproteobacteria; order JAPPPA01; family JAPPPA01; genus JAPPPA01. The sequence goes on from JAPPPA010000203.1 coordinate 419, forward strand.
AGTTGCCAATAAAGCCCGCCAACGAGGCGAGTAAGGCAAAGCGCGCTCCCGGCTTCATGGTGGGCAACACAGCATGGGCAAAATTAAAGCTGCCGTTTAGATTGATATTGATCACGCGCTGGAACTCTTCCACCGAGGTGTCGGCCGCAACCTTGTTTACGCCAATGCCGGCCGAGTTAATGGCCAAATCAATATCGCCAAAGGTGCTAATGGCATGAGTCACCGCCTGTTTAACTAGCACACTATCGGTAATGTCGATTTTGAATAAGTGCCATTTGCTATTGCCGTGTTTGGCTGCATCATTCAGCGCTTTCTCGTAGTCGGCGTTAATGCCTAAGTCCAGCACGCTCACCGCCGTGCCGCGTTTGAGTAGACGTGTTGCTAAACCGTTACCGAGACCGCTGCCACCGCCAGAAATCAGTGCGTGTTTTTGTGTAGTCATGAAAAGTGTTCCTAACGGTGCGCTTACTTAGCGCCAATTGGTGTAGATAGTTATTGTGCGCACCAAAGCTATCTAGGTTTTGACTGTGCATGCCATTCCAATGTTGTTGCACGACAGAATGCCAACCAATCTAATTTGGCGTGTGTTGCGGTAGCTTGGCGTGAAATGACGGGAAGAAACTAATAGGGTACGTTTAGACAGCTGCTACTGGAGACACAGGAATGGCACAGAATAGTAATGACCCCTATCAGGGGGCATACGGCGCACTACCCGGCGGCGCGTGGGACGCGCAAAAAGCGCAGTGCAACGAATCTGCCGAAACCACCGAAGAGAACCACGAGTTAAACCATATTACGCTGGGGTATTGCGATACCCATTTCAGTATTGGTACTTCGTTCCGGCAAGACCCAATGTACCCGTTCCCGCTGCTTCGCCACCGTGCTGAAGCGTGTAAGCAGGACGAGCGAGACGCTGAAATCCAGCAAGCCAAGTTAGACAACACCTTTAATAGCGAGCTGCTACCGGGCGCAGTAGTACACGGCAATATTGGTGCACAAGACGTGCGCGAGAACGCGGTGTGGACATTGCGTGGCACGCAAGCTCAGCGCGACCAATTTGCCCAAGAAGCCAGCTTTGGTATTGATGATGCGGTTCCGGCAGAAAACGCCACCGATTTGCTGGAATCCATGTTCCCGTATATCGAGAAGAATTGGCGCCTATGGGCGCAAAACCCAGATAAATTGAATGGCCTGATGGCGCTTGCCACAGGCGCCGCAACAGACGGCCAAGATGCCAATGGTGCGCGGATTACCTTGCTGTCACCTGTGCTAACGACCTACCCCGAAGTTTGGCCAGATGATGTTTGCTATTGGGACTTCTACCCAGAGAAATTTCCAGACCGTTATCCAAAACAGCCGTTTCATGATGAGCACCAAGATGACGACGTTATTGGTTGGTTGCAGTTAGCGGCATCTTCTCCGTATTCGCCGTTAAAACCCTATAAGCAGCATCAAGCTAATTTCGCTTATACCAATGCCATGTTCACCGGCTTGGCGCCATTTGCTAGTGACAACCTTGATCAGGCAATGGCAGAAGGCCGTGTCTTTATTGTGGATTTTAAGCACTACCACGAAGACAATATTAAGCCCCCCGCAGCGGAATCTGGTGCGCGATTTTTCACACCGATTGCGTTATTTGCCGTTGCTAAAACAGGCGGTGCATTGAAGCTATTGGCGATTCAACCAACACAGCACACACCGCAAAATCAGGCCGAGTACGACGCTTGGGTTAACGACAATACACAAGACCCTGAGCGTCCATTGTCGGAGCTGCTAACGCCGAATGATGACTTTTGGTCATGGCAAATGGCGAAAACCTGCTTTATGAGTATGTACGCCATTAGTAACGTGGTGGACCACTTGTCCACCCACGTTTACCTCGGCGCAATTCCAGTCGCGTTCTATCGCAACATTCCCAAACAACACCCATTAACCGCGTTACTTGAGCCGCACTTTATGTCGCTGTCGCTCAACAACCACGCCGGTATTTTCTGGGAACAGGGCCAAGCGTGGGATGAGTACGGCGAAACCGACGAAGGTTTCTTAACCGGCATGGCGGACAAAATTTCCGGATGGAGTGGCCAAACTTTTATCGACTCCACCGTGCGTACGGCTGGCCGTTATGACTTTTACGAATACAGCACGCCGTTGAACCGTGAAACCGATACTGATTTTGCGGCGATTGAAGACTTTCCGCTGCACGATGATGAGTTGGGTTTGTTCGACATCATCAAGCGCTGGGTAGATGGCTATTTGCGTCTTTACTATCGTTACGACTCCGACGTAGTGAACGATCAAGAGCTACAAGGCTTCTGTTTTGAACCCCGAAAACAACCGAAGGTTGCGGGCTTCACAGAATCGGTTCGCACGATTAATGAAATGGTAGACACCATTGCTCGCGTTATTTATTGGATGACCAATAACCATGCTTTGGAAGCGACGCTAGGCGCGCAGCATATCGCGCCTGTGGGTTACTTCTCAGACCGTGTGCCACGCAAAGGTGAAACCAAGACCGAACAAGATTGGTTGAATATTTTGCCGCCGATCAATCGTGGTATGGCGACCTTTATTGCCTCTCGTGTGTTTGTCGATTTGCCACAAGAATGGCACCGCTCGCTGGGTAAATACCCGCAAGGCCAATTTATGCACGACCAGCGCGTGTACAAATACCTAAAAGTATTCCAAGACGACATCTTTGAACTGAACGAGAAGATTAAAACGCGTAATCAATCGCGCCGCTGGGAATACAACCTCAAGCGCCCGGCCACCATGACCGTGAGCCCTTGGAACTAGGGAGAGAGATAATGAACCAAAAAACGACGCGTAGAAATTTTCTCAAAAGCACTGCCGCCATCCCAGCGGGTGCGGCCATGGCCTCTTCTGCCGGTTTGGCGTTGGCGGCGAATAAGCAAGAACAGCAACAGGCGCAAATCGAATACCTTTCCTTGGTGTTGCAAAAATACACACTCACCTCCGAAACGGTTCAGCAATCAGATATTGCCGATTTTGCTACTCGCTTTACACAACAGCACGGCGTGGTCGCTTATCAAGCCGAGTTTGGGGGGGTCCCAGGGCATGCGCGGCTAGTTAAATTGTTTGTGCAGAATCGCCATCCGGGTGTGATTAGCTACCAGGCAGCAGTTGCAGCCAAAGTGTAGGAGTAGGGGCATGAGAATGAATCAGATTAAAGCGGGCTTGGTGCTTTCGGCGGTAGCAGTCTTGAGTGCCTGTGGAGGCTCACCTGACATGGTCGGCAATTTGAGCGCGAAAATAAGTGTGTGTGACACGCCCTTAAGTGATGCTGTTTCGGCGGTGGCTGGCACGGTGGCTGGTCGTTATTACCACTATGAAGGTGACGCGCGATATACCGCTTCGGGCGAGCAGCGCAGCATTTCTGTTGAGGACTTATTCGACCATCGGGCTAAGTGGGGCGTAGCTAACGTTACCCCAGCAGTGGGGAGTTATAGCTGTGATGATGTGAACGCGCCATTTGTCGCCCTAATTGTGAACGGGCAACAACTAGATTCTGCCCTAGGTGATTGTTCTGTCACTGTCACGGCCGTGAATGGACAAGGCATGCAAGGCCGCTTTAGCGCTACCTTGCAAAACGCTGCGGGCAGCGTGAGCCAACGGGTTGAGGACGGGTGTTTCAATGTGGTGTTCGATGACGCTATTTTGGACGCTGACTTGGATGGTCTAGCTGATGCAGATGACGGCTGTCCTTTTGACGCTGCCAATAACTGCTTAGAACAGCCTGCGAATATTAATAGTTGTGCGATTGACGAGCAGGCTTAGCTGCACGTACGGAGAAAGTCATGAAAGAGATAAAAAATAAGGTCGCTGTAGTCACTGGTGCCTCAGAAGGCATCGGCAAAGGTATTGCGAAAGCACTGGCGGCAGAAGGTGCCAACGTAGCAATTGTCGCGCGCTCGCAAGATAAGCTTGATGCGGCAGTGGCTGAGCTAAAAGGTGAAGTTAAGGGCTTCAAAGCTGACTTAATGGATGCGGCCGATGTGCGCCGAGTGATGAGCGACATTGTGAGTCATTACGGCGAAGTCGACATCTTGGTGAACAATGTGGGTGGCGGTACATTTAAGCCGCTCTTTATGCAAACCGCCGCTGAAGCTGATTTACCCGTAGGTATTCCGATGACCGCGGCGATGGCGGCTAGTCATGCCGTTGTGCCG
>JAPPPA010000203.1:4615-8618 GCA_028817755.1 Gammaproteobacteria bacterium
CGAGCATGATGGAACGCCGCTCTGGACATATTGTGACGCTGACTAGCCCCGCAGGTTATGTGCCGTTTCCAAATATGATGCCTTACGTGGCGGCGCGTCATGCCATGAATGGTTTAGCGTTGTCGTTGAATGAAGAGCTTAAGCCTTATGGCGTGGGCTCGACTCTGTTCTGTCCCGCTCAAGTTAATACCGGCTACTTTGATCGTAATGACGCCGACATGGACTGGTATCCGAAAGCATCGAAGATCTTTCCAGTATTGGAGCCCGATGAAGTTGGTGTTCAGGTTATTAAAGCCATTCGCAAGAATAAGCGCGAGATGATTTATCCGTGGAGTTTGCGCTGGTTTGTGCGCTTTTATCAAAAGCTACCGGGCTTGTCGGTAGGTTTGTTGCGCGTATTGGGATTATGGCGTCCAGCGGTTACCCAACACGCGGAAAAAGTTACTGCTCAGAGCCAGCCTTAAGAGGCTTTATAAGCACTCGGTGAGACGCCTTCCCAGCTTGTAAAAGCGCGATTGAAGTTGCTGGTTTCTGTATAACCAAGCCGGAAGGCGACTTCGTTTAACGGCATATCAATACTGAGATATTGCTTAGCTAAATCGTGGCGTACGGCTGCTAATAAAGTGCTGAATGAGGTGTTAGCGGACTGTAGGCGTCGCTGTAATGAGCGGTTGCTCATGTTTAGTGCGGCAGCAACGGAGTCTAGGTTGGGAGCGCTACCCCCAAGCTGGTTGGTGATTTCATTGCGAACGGCATCTAGGGGCGAGGCGTTGTCGTTTTGTTTTAAACGGCTCTCCAGAATATTCTCAAAACCACGACGCATTTGTTCGTTACGCGTCAGGATCAAGCGCCCGGCTTCTTTGTAACTGATAACGTACTTGGTGGCTTTCGCATTCCACCTTACTTGCACGCCAAATGCGGTGTCCCATTCTTCGGTGTTGTCTGGCTTAGGGCGTGTTAATTCAACCCGCGATAACTGCAATGGGCTGGCTAAGTATTGTGAGACCCAAACCGGGTGCATCAGGGCAATAAACTCAAGCCGCTCATGTAGTAACGGTACTGCCAAGTTGTAGTGGATGGTGATTTCTAGGCCCACGTCTGTTAATTGCGACTTAAACGTACCGACATTCGAGAACAAGGTGGAGTAGTGGTCTACTTGTTCCATCCACTCGGTAATGTTTTGGCTGGCCCCCAGAAAAACGCCTAAGTCTTGCAGGTCAATGAGTTTGACGCGCTGAGCTGCGCGTATGCCAATCGTGCTGCCATGTTGCTGGTAACCCAAGCTCCAAAGCTGCGTCACGGTGTCGATGGCAAAGGCTTCTTGTGGAGTTTCTAAGCTTTGAAGGTCAACGCCCAGCTCAGTTGAGAGTTTGGCGCGCGTCCAGCCGCTTTCCAGCAGAATATCCACTAGACCCCGATAGACAGATGCGAGTACCCGAAATTGCATGATGTTGAGTGTAAAGAAGCATGACGTAGGGGAGCAATGCTTGAATACGAAAACGGCCAGCTTTGGATGCTGGCCGTTTTGTTTGTAGCGTTAGCGTTGCCGTTGCCAGCCGGGCTCCCAGGTGTTGTGGAAGGAGTCGCTGGCCCAACCGCGAGGGAAGTTGGCCGGGTCCATTTGTACACCGCCATGAATCATGTCGCCTTGCTGGTCTTGGTAGCGTAGCCAAGTGATGGTGCGTTGCCAGCCATCTGGGCGTTCGCTCCAGTCGCACATATAAGGGCCGGTGACGCCATTTACTGTGGTGGTAAGAGCATTCTCTAGTGCTGTCCAAGAGGCTTCGTCTTGCTCTTGGTCCCAAAGTGCATTGGCGGCGCCAAAGTCTTCACTGCGGTCGAACGGTTTTAATACGCATTGCACTTGGTCACCGTATTGGTCGGCGCCGGCTTCGGTGCGCGGTGTGCCGTATACGGTCATTTGCTGTTCGGTGCACATGCCGGGTGCGCCATCGCATTGGTCGGCGGCGCTGGCAGGGCGATTGGCAATTACCTTCTCTGCAAGCGGGCGGTCTGTGGTGTCGGCTTCAATAGCATTTAACCAGTCTTGCATTGCCAGCAGTGACTCGTTCATAAAGGTTGGATTGCCGATAAGCACGGTTGAGCCGCCCCAGTGTGCGAAGTTGTCGTGGTGACCAAATTCGCGGTCAAAACGCCAGCGTACCCAGTAGCCGTGTACGGCATCGTGCGCCGCGCCTGGATCGGGGCCAGTCATATTAATGATCGGCACGGTATCCATATTAACGATGGTGTTAAGAATGCCAGTGCGATAGGCGTTTGCTAGCGCCGGTTGGTCTGGTTTTAGACGTTCGGTAGTGACGTTCAGGCTAGGGTCCATGCCGCCGATGTTGGTGTTTAGCGCAAGGAATTGCTCCGGCGTAATCACGCCTTGGCGTAGTGGCAATAAGCCGTAAAGTACGCCTTCGTTACCGAGTGGGAAGCCTGCAAAGCCGTAGCCTAAGTCTTGCTCAATTTGTGACCAGTGGTCACGTGTACCGCCATTCGGGAAGCGCTCACGCGGACCGACGATGTTTTCCATAAAGGTGAGTACATCGCAACGTACGCCGCCCGGGTTGGTGTCTTGGTCAAAGCGGGTTGAGGTATCGCCCGCGACGGTGGCGGGTACGCCGCCACAGTTAGACTCAGGATTGACGGCTTCGCCAAATAACGCTGAGTCGGCGAGTGAGGCGTTCACAATGCCGTTAGGGTGGCCGTAAATCGCATTTTGCTGAGCAATACTGAAAGGTGTGCCGTCGCGGGCATTGTTTGCGGTGACGGCTGTATTGGCTAAATCACCGACAGTGGTCATAAAGCTGTCGAAATCATTCGGCTGCGAGGGCACTGTCACACTAGCTTCAAAATACTTAAGCAAGATGTGGTAGTCGGCGAATTGAGTCGCGGTACTCATCACGTCTGGGTAAGTGCAGGTGGTAAGTAGGCCTTGGTAAAGACCGGGGTAGGCATTGGCAATCATGTTTTGTGTGATTGCCCCGCCTGAACAACCGCTGCCGATGGTGTAGCGCAGTTCGCCGTATTGTTCGATGAAACGCTCTTTCGCCATCATCAAGGCTTCGGCTTGATAAGACAGGTTGCAGTTATGGCCAAGGTTAAGTTGAGAAACGGCGACAACAGACCAGCCTAGGCCGAGTGCATTAATGTAGGACTGTTCAACCGCGGGGTTGGACGGAATGGTGCCCGAGTAGTCGTCAGTGCGAGGCGAACCAGTGCTGTGGTGCCCGCGGCAGTTGCCGCCATGCGGAACCATCACCGCGCGATTCCACTGCGACTGAGGGTTGGCGGCAGTCCAAGGCTCGCCTTCTTTAAAGAGGGTGAAACAGGCGTATTCGTCACGGCCTTGAAAGCCGGTTTCTTTACGCACAATAAAAGGAATGGTTTCGCCGGTTTCGGTGGTGGTGTCGGCGACGTCGTTCGGTGGGTTGTCCGGATCGTAGGCGCTGAGACCACTATTATTGGGGTTTGTGGATTTATATAGCCAACTGTAGGTCACAGGTTGATTACATTGCGCATCTTGGGCGTCAGCGTTTTTGCATTCCCAAGGTTGGATTTGGGGGCCGGTGAAGATTGGGCCGCCGCTAGGATGATTAATTACGGTGACGCTGTTGCCAATGTTGGCACGAATTGTGTTTTCACCGAGAGAGAGGCCGTCAACCACGCCGAGGAGACGCAAAGGATTGGTGGCCGTGGCTTCTAAAACGTTGGTGACGTCGGTGCCGTTGCGGAGCAAGACTAGGTCGTTCAGTGCATCGGCTGAGTGGAGCGTAACTTCAACAAGCACGTCGTCAGCAGAAATAAGGTCGGCGCGATTAGACAGGATGTCCACCGTCGCGCTGCCCGTATTGGCAAGGGTATTTTGGCTTGGGATGCCACTGCAGCCAACTAGCGCAAACGCAAAAAGCGTAAGGGCTCTTTTAATCAAGTTTGTCTCCTCGAACAGCGTCGTCTATTTTTAAAGCGAAGCAAGTTAGCCGAATCACTTTAATTA
>JAPPPA010000037.1 GCA_028817755.1 Gammaproteobacteria bacterium
GCCTTATTAAACGCCTACGTGATGCCGGCTATGCGGTGCTGACTTTAGACCAACGCGGCCATGGCGAAAGCGGCGGCCAAATTGAAGCGCTTAACCCAGAAAAAGAAGGTCACGACATGTCGCAAGCCCTCGATTGGGTAGAAACCAATGCCGAATGGATTCGCTACGAACACAGCGATGCTATCGGCAACACAAACCTCGTGCTGGGCACTTACGGCAGTAGCTACGGCGGCGGCTTTCAACACACCATTCTTTCTTGGGACGACAAACAACGCCTAGACGCCATGGTGCCTGACATTACTTGGCACCACCTCACCTACTCCTTCGCGCCAAACCTTGTGCTTAAAACCGCATGGGTTACCTTGCTAGAAGCAGGCGGTAACGCTGCCGGTAGCGGTGGCAACAACGCCGACTGGATTGACCAAGCATTCCTAGAAGCCACAACCACCAATAACGTCAGCCAAGAATTGATCGACAACTATTTCGACAAATACGGCATGAACAACTACTGCGCGCTGAATCGCCCTTACCAAATAGACGCGCTCTACACCCAAGGCTTTCCCGACGTCCTCTTTAACCTGAACGAGTCTTACAAAAACTATCAATGCGTTTCCGCACTCGGCGGTGACGTGCGCCTATTTACCCACCAAAGCGGCCACATTCTGCCCGGCCTACAAACCGGCGGCGCATATGCCTGCGGCGACCTCAATTACAGCGATGCTGTATTTGCGTGGTTTGAAGAAAAACTCATGCACAAAACCGGCACTGCCGACTACCTGCCGGAATTTTGCTTAAGCCTTGCCGACGACGACAGCGAACACTTACGCAGCGTTCAAGTCGGTGCCATCTACGATGAATCTCACACCTTTACCGTACCTAACTTCGTGGGCGGTAACGCAGGTCCCGGCGCAGGTAATACGCCACCTACAGTGGTTGAACTCGGCACAGCCGATGGCAGCACCATGCTAGCCGGCATTCCAGAAATTACGGTCGATATGGAAATCCCTACTATTGGCGGCGACGCCTTAGGTGATCCACGCGTATTTATCGGTATTGGCATCCAAAAAGGTGGCACGGGCGACTGGCTACTGATCGACGACCAAGTTATGCCGTTCCGTGGCTACGAAGCCGACCAAGACCAATTGGTTGGCGTGGCCGAACGCCTAGAAGCCGGCGATAAATACGGCTTGCTGTTTTACGCTTGGGAGCAGTTCTTTGCTGGCTCAGCATCACGCGATTCCGAGCCTGCGGTGGACATCAATATTACGGTCGAGCTACCGATTATCCCCGACCCATCAGTAACGCAATAACTAACGTGTGCCATCCACGCCGGTGCCCTTCGCGCTTTTTAAGAAAGCGCTAATCACCGGTTTGCCGCTGTCTTCTACACGCGAAACCACACCGATGGCTAGCGCTTGGTTATCAATGTCCGCGCTGATCACGTTTACTTGGTCGGCGTGGATGCTGTCTTCCAATACTAGGCGCGGTACTACGGCTACGCCTAAGCCAAGCGCGACCATACTTACGATCGCTTCGTTACCGCTTACTTGTGCGGACACATTCGGTTTTACGCCATAGCCTTTTAGCCAAGCCACGCTGCGGTCTTTTACTACGCCGCGCTCTTGCAGAATGAAAGGTAGCGTTGACCACCATTCGCTGTTTTGTTGGCGTAAATCGTTTTCCTCCACGTTGCCGACCTGCTCACGCACGGCGCAAGGAATACTCGGCGCGATAAATTGCAGTGGCGAATAAGTCAGCACGTCAAAGTTCAGACGCTTAGATAACTGCGTTGGCCGAACGGCAATCGCCACATCCATTTGGCCTTCGGCAACGCGTTCTACCGCTTCGGCTTGGTCGCCGGTGTGCAGTTGCAATTCAATATTCGGGTACTGCTGGCGCAGCGCCGCTAATACGGGCGAAAGCACGCCATGTACCGCTGTTACCGAGCAAAACAAACTAATACTGCCGCGCGCTTCTACCTCTGGCGTTTGCATGGCTTGCTGCAAACTGGCCCAGCTTTGCAGGCTTTGCTCGGCGTACGTTAGAAACACACGCCCTTCTGCCGTCAGCGTGACGCTGCGGTTGTCGCGGTCAAATAACGTGGCGCCGACTTCGTCTTCCAAGCGCTGCACCACCCGCGACAAAGTCGACGGGCTAACGTGCATGGCCTCGCTGGTTTTTCCAAAGTGCAGGCTATTGGCTAAATGGCAAAACAGGCTGAGTGATTTTTGGTCCATTAATAAGCACCGTCATTCCGGACGCAGCGAAGCGAAGATCCGGAATCTACCACCGCTAAAGAGATTCCGGATAAGTGCTGTGCACTTTCCGGAATGACGAGCTTTATTTCACTTTTCGAAACAGTGTTTTTCATATAATTCATTTTACGCAACACCGTTGCATAAATAAAATGGCGCTCCGAAATTCTGGCAATGGGCGCTTTGCGCATTGCCCCATTTAACTGTTTTGAGGACACCATCATGGGTCAGAACTACTTCAACACCCTGCCGCTACGCGTGCAGCTAGAAGAGCTAGGCAAATGCCGCTTTATGGACCGCTCTGAATTTGCAGACGGCTGTGATTACCTAAAAGGTAAAAAAATCGTCATCGTTGGTTGTGGCGCGCAAGGCCTTAACCAAGGCATGAACCTACGCGACTCTGGCCTAGACGTGTCTTACGCACTACGTGCTGCGGCTATCGAAGAAAAGCGCCAGTCTTGGAAAAACGCTACCGAGAACGGCTTTACCGTAGGCACCTACGAAGAGTTGATTCCTACCGCTGACGTAGTAATGAACCTAACCCCAGACAAGCAACACACCCCAGTCGTTGAAGCAGTAATGCCGCTTATGAAAGAAGGCGCTTGCTTGGATTACGCACACGGCTTCAACCTAGTTGAAGAAGGCATGCAAATTCGCAAAGACCTTACCGTTGTAATGTGCTGCCCTAAATGCCCAGGCTCAGAAGTTCGCGCTGAATACGAGCGTGGCTTTGGTGTGCCTACCCTGATCGCCGTTCACCGTGAAAACGACCCGAAAGGCGAAGGCATGGCCATTGCTAAAGCACTAGCGTCAGGCACCGGCGGTGACCGCGCTGGCGTATTGGAATCTTCTCCAATCGCTGAAGTTAAGTCAGATCTAATGGGCGAGCAAACCATCCTTTGCGGCATGCTACAAACCGGCTCAATCCTTTGCTACGACAAAATGGTTGAGAAAGGCATCGACGCTGGCTACGCAGCCAAGCTGATCCAATACGGTTGGGAGACCATTACCGAAGGCCTTAAGTACGGCGGCGTAACCAACATGTTGGATCGCCTAAGCAACCCAGACAAAATCCGTTGCTTTGACGTAGCCGAAGAGCTTAAAGACATCATGCGTCCGCTATTCCAGAAGCACCAAGATGACATCATCTCTGGTCACTTCTCAGAAACCATGATGGCCGACTGGGCTAACGACGACGCCAACCTACTAGGCTGGCGCGCAGCCACTGCTGAAACCAACTTCGAAAAAGCCGAAGTTGGCAGCATGGAAATCGCCGAGCAAGAGTTCTACGACAACGGCATCCTAATGGTTGCCATGGTTAAAGCTGGCGTAGAGCTAGCCTTCGAAACCATGGTTGCTGCTGGCATCATCGAAGAATCTGCCTACTACGAATCACTTCACGAAACTCCGCTTATCGCCAACACCATTGCGCGTAAAAAGCTATACGAAATGAACGTAGTAATTTCAGACACCGCTGAATACGGTTGCTACCTCTTCGACCACGCTTGCAAACCGTTGCTAGCCGACTTCATGAAGACCGTAGACACCGACATCATCGGCGCCGGCACCAACAACGCCGACAACGGCGTAGACAATGCCCGCCTAATCGAAGTGAACGCTGCACTACGTAACCACCCTGTAGAACAGGTGGGTAACAAACTACGTGGCTACATGACCGCGATGAAGAAGATCGTATAGCAATATCCGATCGTCCTGAGCCTGTCGAAGGACCGTTTGCCCTGAGCTAATCGAAGGGCAAAAGAAAAGGCCGCCCTGCTTTTGCACGGCGGCCTTTTTCATGAGCCTATCAACTTAAAATCTACTTTGTACTTATAAAACTCAATATTGCTCGCAACACTCAACGCTCGAGTCAGCTTAATATCTTCATCGAGAGCAATTATCACCCCTTTAACATCTTGGTCATGCTCCGCAAGTTCATGCTTTACATAGCCCATATATCTTTGAATTTGGCCGACCACAACATCACTAGCTCGCCCTCTCTTCAACTCGACTACCAATAAGGTTTTTTTATCTTTGCTAATCGCGAGAATATCAATCGGGCCGGTGTCACTTCGGAACTGCTGCCCTACCATTTCTCCATCTTCCGAGTAAATATCAAACGCCTTCCCTAGCGAGGTAGCTTCCCAGTTAGACACCAGAAATTCTTCTAGATGTTTTTCTAACGCAAAAACCGTAGGGTCCTCTACTGCCTCGTCCTCATGAATTAGACGTAAAGTTTGCTCTCCTTGGAGCAACCGCTCGATAGTAGCTGCATGCTTAGTGATATTACTAACCGTACCAATCGACCCAGCCGAATTTCTAAGGCTTTCTGGCATTTCATCCCGACTAATACCTTTGTCTCGCCACTCAATTTTCCGCCTATGGGGTAACGGGCCATCGGCGAAGTAGTAATCAGAAGCCACCTCACCGACATAGTAAGTACCACTACCGTTCGGTGTAAGAATCACATCACCGCGTTGCATTCCTTTTGAAATGGTATGCAACATTCCACATGCTAAGCCAGCTGCCACTTTCGATTTGTCCGGGTTATTCGAAATAAAGACTGGAATGAATTGTCGATTAAATTCTCTCCAATCCTCCGGCAAAGCGCCGCTTAAGTCCTGAGAAATTCCCCAGTCTCCCCCTATGTATCCACCATCTAAGCACTCCTTTGCATAGATACTTTTAGGGCCTGGCATGATTCGATAATAATTCTTAGTCGGTACCATTTATATTCCTAAATATTTATCGTCAAAACTACAGTCGTTCGACAAACGCCTAAACGTCCGGACAAGCGTCAAATCCATCATCACCACCAATTTCCGGCGCTAGCACCGGCAAACCGTTGTCACGCTCATAACGAATAAGCGCACAAGCAGGGAAATTGGTAATCACCACATCCACTCCGATTTCCGCCATTCGGTCTAGATCTTCTATTTGATCGGCTGTCCATGGCACGAGCAGCAGCCCAGCATCATGCGCGGCGGTAACGGCGGCTTGGTTTAAATCACTGGTGTCGTGTTCTGGCGCAGCGATATCAAAGCCGTTGGTGCTGGCGAAGGTAATGGTGTTCTGAGCGTTAACTTGGGTAACGCTTTCTGACACCAGAAACAGCGTGCGCAGATTAGGATTTAGCTGCTGTACGGTGGTAAGCGATGCAGGCCAGAAGGACTGCACGATGATGCGATCTTCTAGCCCTGGATATTCAGCGATTTTATTCACAAGCGCGGTGGAAACGATGGTGCCGCTGGGGTCGAAGTTAGACTCTGAGGGGACGTTTTTCACCTCGATGGTGTAGGTGGTGGTTGTGTCTTCTGGGTTGTTTTGGATGTAGGCAAACACCTCATCCGCCGTTGGCATTAAAACGTTCTGGCCGCGTAATGGGTGGTTGCCATTTTCTACGCCACGCGTGACGGGTTCACCCGGTGTAAACCAATACGCCGCATCGCAGTTTTGAATCGCCGCCCACAATTGGGCATTTACGGGGCCGGTGCAGTCAGTGGTTCTGTCTAAGGTGTCGTCATGCAAAAACACGAGCACGTTGTCGGCGGTGAGTTGGATATCCAGCTCAATATCTTCAATGCCTAAACGACGTACATTCCGTATCGCCATCATGGTGTTCTCAGGCGCGTAGGCAGCACCCGCACGGTGTGCTGAGATATAGGGGTTACTTCGTGGTTGCGGCGGCTCGGCCACTTCAACACTACGTGGTTCTGTAACCGGCGATGAGCAGGCCACCAATAACGCCATGAACGCGACGCTGGCGCAAACAATCATTCTCCTCACAAACACAGCCTCAAACCAAACCTTAATAGTTTTTATTAAGGCAAGCCTACACCGTTTTTTGCGAGATGTTTAGTTAAGCAGGTCGTTGACGGGTTGGTCTTGCAGGCCAGCCAGTTCGGCAGCTTGCTGGCCTAGCGCTTTGTAGTTTTGCGTGACGGTGGCAGAAACCGCCTCACTGGCACTCATGGCGTTTAAATGAGATTGCACGGTATTGGCATCACCGCGAGCGACAGGGCCGGTTAAGGCAGCAGCTGTGCCTTGTGCGTCTATATTGCTGAGCGTAGTTTCAATTAGCGGCTTGAGTGATGCCCATAAGGTATCGCGTTGAATATTCGCGGCCTCGCCCAGCTGCAAAGCGCTTTCCATTAACGCCGTGAGGTTGTTGCAGGCCATTACCGCAGCAGCGTGATACAGCGGCTTTTCTTTGGAAGCGATTTCTACGGTTTGCATACCCAATGCTTCTGCCAAGGTTTTGATAACCGGCAAAGCTTCATCATCGCCTTCACAGTAAGCGTATGTGCCTTTTACTTTGGGTAAGGCGGCTTCTACATTTGGGAAGGTTTGCAGCGGATGCATTGAGGCGGTTGGGCCTGAATGCGTTTGTAAGATTTCACTGCTGAGTGCGCCGGAGCAATGAGCAACAACGGCGTTGGATTTGAAACTACTAGCAAGCTCAGCGCAGACATTTTCAATAGCGCTGTCTGTAACGGTCAGCAGCACAATATCGGCACCTTGCACGGCACTTTGCATATTGCCTTGCGCGCGCGCGCCTAGTGCAACCTGATATTGCGGCTGTTGCGATAGCAGCTTAGCGAAGGTTTGCCCCACTACGCCGTTGCCAATAATTGCGAGTTTGTTTGTCATACGCAGCAGTGTAACAAGCCTATGCCGCAGGCAAGGGCAACTCGCCGCTTACGCAGAAGTCTTCTCGGCTATGGCGCACTAGCTGGGTGCCGTCTTTCTGCTTAAAGGTGACTTCGTTTTCAGTGAGCTGACAAAACCACGGCGACACATTGCTGGGCTTTTTCTGACTGAATGCCTTCGGGGTAAATAGCCCCACACAAAGCAGTGGCACGGCTGAGCGCGATGATTGGTATTCAAACGCTTGCACGCCGGCGTCACGCATGTCGCTGCCGAGTTTTTGCGTTTGGCTATAGTTCTGTTTATGCGTGAGTTCGGCTGTGTATTGGTCGAATGGCGCTTGTTGTAGCCGCACGCCTTGTTCGGTTTTGTAGTGAGCGGAAAACAAGCTGTGCTCTGAGCGCATATAGTCTTTGGGTGCTGCGGCTTGCATGCTGTCCCAAAACAGAAACCGGTAATAGGCAGTTTCGGCAAAGAGCACTTCGACAGAGGCACCACCGTAAAAAATGCCCGGCTCGTGAATGCGTCCGAAGCGCGAGCCCCACTGCAACGGCGGGTAACGAAACGGCGTTTTTAATAGATAGTGATAGCTTTTGGCTTCGGGCAGGTTTTGCGGCTTGGCGTTTTCTAGCAGCTCTTCTAACAGAGCTTGCTCTTCTAGGGTATCGACATAGCCCATGGTCGCGACTTGCTCTTGGCTTTCAACCAAGCGGTACAAGGTGCCGCGAATTGGCTGAATGCAGTCTGCCCCGCCGCAGCTTTGCCAGATTGTCGCGCTCACGCGTTTAGACTTTGCCGCGAGTGGCATCAACAAACTGCAGCACGCCGACTAAGCCTTGCACGCTGGTGATTTGTTCCGCCGGTATGCCGCCGGTGATTTTATTGGGGCTACGCATAAAGTGCTGAATCCAATCTTTGTCGCCCCCCGTGAGTGCAAACAAAGCGCGGGCAATACGAATAAGCAATAAGGCCAACTCGCCGCGTTTGGAGTCTGGCTCTAGGCTTTGGCTTTTCTTTAGTCGGCTAATAGCGCTGCGATCAACACCGAGTACCGATGCTAATTCGGCTGGCTGCAAACCCAGCTGTTGGCCTGCATTAAGAAAGGCCTTGGCTAAGACTTGGTCTGCTTGTGCTGTTGGTTGCGCTATTGCTGACATGTTTTTATCCATAATTAATATGCACAATATATATCAAAAATGTGCATTTTGCATTTTCGGTGGCTCACATAAAAAAACCGCCGATGGGTAGTGGCGGTTTCTTTTATCTAGACGCGAACAGCTATTAACGTTTTAAGAAGTTCGCCAATAAGTCATGCCCGCAGCGGGTGAGGATGCTTTCAGGGTGGAACTGCACGCCTTCGGCGCCGGTGGGTTTATGGATTACGCCCATGATTTCGTCCAGCTCGCCATTTTCGTTTTCAGTCCAGGCGGTGATTTCAAAATCGTCGGGGATGCTGGTTTTTTCGATCACCAGCGAGTGATAGCGCGTGGCTTCAAACGGCTGTGGCAAACCGGCGAATACACCTTTGTCGCTGTGGTGCATCATGGAGGTTTGGCCATGCATGATTTGGTTGGCATGCACAATTTTGCCGCAGAAGACTTGGCCGAGACTTTGG
>JAPPPA010000062.1 GCA_028817755.1 Gammaproteobacteria bacterium
CATGCAGGAGAAGCCGTCGCGCCAGATGATACGTTGGTGGAACGACTGCGGTAGGTCGTCAAAGCGGTTGATTACCAGATCAACGTTGCCGCCTTCTACGTCTTTATAGCTAACGTCACTGGGCGTGAGAATATCGAGGGTGATATTGGGGGCGATGCTTTGCATGCGTTGCAGTAGCGGCGGCATTAAGGTGCATTCGCTGTAGTCGCTCACGCAGAGGCGGAATACGCGGTCGGCGACCGCTGGGTCGAAGCCTTTGTCGGGTTCTACGGCGAGTTCGATTGAGGCGACGATATTACGTATCAGCGGTTGTAGTTCTTCGGCACGCTCGGTGGGGCTCATGCCGTCTTTGGTACGGATAAGAATAGGGTCTGAAAACAGGTCGCGCAGGCGGCGTAAGCCATTGCTCACAGCGGGCTGGCTAATGCCCAAGCTCTCGGCTGCCTGAGTCACATTGCGAGTGGCGAGCAGGGCGTCTAGGTAGACCAGTAGGTTGAGGTCGATGTTTTTCAGGTTCATGGCGCGGGCGACTGAGGGCTGGCTAGATAGCTATTATTCACCAAATGGATAATGAACATAATAGGTATTTATTAGATTTATTTTCTGGGCCTGTCTAAAATACGCGACCCCGATGCCCTAATGGCTTAGGTTTCCTTTGTGTTTCTATCATTTAATAGGATTTGAAAATGACACAATACAATGACGACATCGCTTCTATCCAAAGCGTAAAAGAAGCGGCTGGTAGCCCTTGGGATGCTATCAATCCTGAATCTGCGGCTCGCATGCGCGCTCAGAACAAATTCAAGACTGGCCTTGAAATCGCTCAGTACACCGCCGACATCATGCGTCGCGACATGGCTGAGTTCGACAAAGACAAAACCAAGTACACCCAGTCTCTAGGCTGCTGGCACGGTTTTGTAGGTCAGCAAAAACTGATCTCTATTAAGAAGCACTTCGGTACTACCGAGCGTAAATACCTATACCTTTCAGGTTGGATGGTTGCTGCGCTACGTTCTGACTTCGGTCCTCTTCCTGACCAGTCTATGCACGAGAAGACTGCGGTTGCTGGCCTTGTAGAAGAGCTTTACACCTTCCTACGTCAAGCTGACGCACGTGAGCTTGGTGGCCTATTCCGTGAGCTAGATAAAGCGCGCGAAGCTGGTGATTCTGCTAAAGAAGCTGAAATCCTAGACGCTATCGACAACCACGAAACGCACGTTGTGCCTATCGTTGCTGATATCGACGCCGGTTTTGGTAACGCTGAAGCGACTTACCTAATGGCTAAGCAAATGATCGAAGCTGGTGCTTGCGCCCTTCAGATCGAAAACCAAGTAGCTGACGAAAAGCAGTGTGGTCACCAAGACGGTAAAGTTACCGTTCCTCACGCTGACTTCCACGGCAAGCTACGTGCACTGCGTTACGCTTTCCTAGAGCTAGGCATCGACAACGGTATCATCGTTGCACGTACTGACTCTGAAGGCGCTGGCCTTACCAAAGAAATCGCTGTAGTTAACGAGCCTGGCGATTCTGGCGACATCTACAACTCTTACCTAGACGTTGAAGAAGTAGCTCCAGAAGACACTGCTGAAGGCGACGTGCTTATCAGCCGTGACGGCAAGCTTGTACGTCCTAAGCGTCTACCTTCTGGCCTATACCAGTTCCGTCAAGGCACTGGCCATGAGCGTTGCGTATTTGACTGCATCGGTGCGATCAACGCTGGCGCTGACTTGCTATGGATCGAAACTGCTGTTCCTACCGTGCACGAAATTAAAGGCATGATGGACGAAGTTCGCAAAGTACACCCAGACGCGAAGTTGGTTTACAACAACTCTCCTTCGTTCAACTGGACTTTGAACTTCCGCCAACAAACTTACGATGCATGGGCTGCTGAAGGCAAAGACGTTTCTGCTTACGACCGCGACAACCTAATGTCTGCTGAGTACGACGACTCTGAGCTATCTGCTGCTGCTGACGCTCGCGTACGTACCTTCCAAGCTGACACTTCTCGCGAAGCGAACGTGTTCCACCACCTAATCACTCTACCGACTTATCACACCACTGCTCTGTCAGTTGATAACTTGTCTAAAGAGTACTTCGGTGACGAAGGCATGTTGGGTTATGTTGCTGGCGTTCAGCGTAAAGAGATCCGTCAAGGCATCGCTTGCGTTAAGCACCAAAACATGGCCGGTTCAGACATGGGCGACGACCACAAAGAATACTTTGCTGGTGACCGTGCTCTGAAAGCTGGTGGTGCGAAAAACACCTCAAACCAGTTCAGCTAAGCGATTAGCTATTAAAGCGCCTTGGCTGCTTGTTAGCCAAGGCCGCTTTTCAGAAAGAAGGCGGCTCCTTGCGAAAGGCGTCGCCTTTTTTCTTAAAAGCGTTTATTAATTTATTTGAACACTACGGTTGTTGCTATGTCTGCTACTCCTGCCTACCTTAAAGACGCCAAAGACGTATTAACTGAGCAAGGTTTTACCACCAGTAATGTGTGGTATCACGGCACCTCGTCCGAGCTATTGGAATCCATCCAAGCGGATGGCTTAAAGCGCTCTGGTGATAAAGCCATTAAAGAGTCGTTGAAAAAGACCATGGCGACCATTCAGCATGAGGTTCAAGATTCCGTAGAGCCAGTGTTCTTAACCCCAAGCAAAGAACTGGCCTACTACTGGGCCGAACAAAAAACACGCGAGCGCCAAGCCCGCCTAGGCGGCAATGACAAGCCCGTTGTATTGGCGGTAAACCTGCCAGAAGACCTAAACGCCAAAGTAAAACCAGACGTAGGCGCCGCGAGCCTATTGCTACTGGAAGAGGGCGAACACTTTCTCGCTCACCTAGCCAAAATTTACCAAG
Organism: Gammaproteobacteria bacterium; assembly: GCA_028817755.1. GTDB lineage: Bacteria > Pseudomonadota > Gammaproteobacteria > JAPPPA01 > JAPPPA01 > JAPPPA01. Next base: position 2,854 of record JAPPPA010000062.1, read on the forward strand.
ACAACAACGCCGGTATCCCCGAAATTGACCTAATGAAAGCCGAGCGTATGGAATACCTCAGCGTATTGGGTATGGCTTATCTAGATAGTGATATAGATGCTGAATATGTAAGCGTTGTTGCTGATTAAAGTGTTTTTCACTGCATCGTGTGAGGCCCCGCTTTAGCGGGGCTTTTTTGTATATAAAGGCTAGGCTTATTAATTGAGCCACCCAAGCGTTACCTTTTAAGTATGAAACAGGTCGCGCCAACTATCCCTCAAGCACCAAATCTGCAAGCGCTTCGCCAGCAGTTGCGCGTGAATGCTTTTTCACAGGTTCGCTCAGGCGCGGTGGTGGGTAGCGGCTTCGTGTTGTTGGATGAAGCCTTGCCACAGCAAGGCTGGTCAGCAGGTGTTACTGAACTGCTGCTAAGCCATCCGGTTACTCAGGAGTTGTCATTATTATTGCCAGCCCTTGTTGGCGTGCAACAACAGGGCCGTTGGGGAGTTTTGGTTAACCCACCAGCGATTCCTTATGCGCCTGGTTTGCAGGGTTCTGGCGTGGACTTGTCGCGCTTGGTGATAATTCGAGAACAGAATGAACCCAACGCTAAAGATAATGCCGCTTGGGCATGTGAGCAGTTATTACAAAGCCAAAGTTGCGGCGTCATTGTGGCGTGGTTTGATCCGCGTAAGTTGCAAACGCTACGGCGCTTACAGTTGCTGGCTAAGGCGCAAAATAGCCTGTTGTTTTTATGTCGCCCCTTGTCGGCTTTGCGGCAATCTTCAGTGGCTCAGGCGCGTATTGAATTGCAGCCTCAGGTTGATGGGCTGAGCCTCACCATTCATAAAATACAGGGTGAAATTAGGCGGCCACAATTGAGTTTGTCTTGGCCGCGGAGAGAGAAGGATGGCGCTTAAGCTAAAACCCTCGCAGCTACCGGAGCGTCGCCGCTTAACCTTATTGCAACGGGGCCAAACGGCTGAGCCTGAGCTGGCTGAGCGTCTATGGGCGGCTGTGCATTTACCGCAATTGCCTTTGGATGTATTGACTCGCGAGGAAGCGCCGGCCGTTTGCCGTGTTGAACAGCGCGGTCGAGCTTTGGTGTTGGTGGTGAATGCGGCAGCTCAACAGTTGGGCGTAAAAGTAGGCAACACATTAAGCGCGGCTCGAGCCTTAGCGCCAGAGTTGGTGGTTTTAGAACGCAATGAAACCCTAGAACAACAAGCCGCCGAACAGCTAGCGCTGCAACTCTATGGTTTAAGCGCCTGGGTGCATATTTCTGAACCCGCCATGGTGCTGCTGGAGCTAAAAGCCAGCCTAAAATTATTTGGCGGCATAGATAAATTGCTGGCTATCTTGCGCGCTTCGGTAGAGCAGCATTATTCGCAATTTGTGATTGCCGTTGCCCCCACGCCCAGCGCTGCCATGTTGTTGGCGCGTGCGGGTGACGAAGAACCGCTGCTGCATACCCCAAATACACCGGGTCGATTGGCGCAGCTACCACTAAGGGTAATGGCAGCAACAAAACCAGAGTGGTTGTCGCGCCTAGAAAAATTAGGTTTACAGCATTACGGCGAGTTGTTGCGTTTGCCGCGAGCAGGTCTACAGAAGCGTTTTGGTGCGGAGCTGGGCGATTATTTGCAAAGCCTATTGGGGCAGAAGCCAGAATGTCCAGCTGCGTGGAAACCGCCCGCGCGCTATGAGCAACAGCAAAACCTGCAAGACGAACTCAGTCACAGCGCCGATTTGCTGCCTGCGTTATTAACCATGTTGGAAGCGCTATGCGAATGGTTACAACAACGTGCCGCAAGGGTACAGCGTTTTAGTGTGCAGCTTTACGGCTATAAGCAGCGTTTAGTGCAGTTTGAAGTTGTTTTTCTGCGGCCTAATAACCGGGTTGAGGCAATGCGAAAATTGCTTGAGCTACGCTTAGAGCGCGAAGTATTGGCGGCGCCTGTGATTAGCATAACGCTAAGCGCCGAGCAGCTCATTTACCCGCGCGCACTGAGCATAGGTCAGCAAAGCCTGTGGATGGACCAGCAGAACCAAGACGATAGCTGGTGGGATAGTTTAGAAACCATTCAGGCTCGTCTAGGAGCAGACGCCGCGTTGAGCCTTGCTTGCCAAGATGAGCACCGGCCAGAAATGGCGTGGAAAAGCGTGTTGCCGGGCGAGCAAATTGACATTGTGCCGCTCGCTGCTGAACGGCCTTTATGGTTGTTTGAAGAGCCCCGCCGACTGAGCTACACCGAACAGCACCGTCTATGCTTGCAGTCGCGCCCCGAGCGTATTGCTAGTGGCTGGTGGGATAAGGATGCGGTATATCGAGACTATTTCGTTGCCCAAGTAGGCAATCAAAAATTGTGGGTGTTTCGTGACGTGGCCCAAGAGCCTGCACAGTGGTTTTGCCATGGTGTGTTCAGGTAAGCCTGCCAGTGATGTATGCGGAGCTGCACTGCCTTAGTAACTTTTCCTTCCAGCGCGGTGCCTCGCACCCGCAGGAATTAGTCAGCCAAGCCTTGGCGCTGGGTTATCGCGCGCTAGCCTTAACTGATGAGTGTTCAATAGCCGGCGTGGTACGCGCGCATTTGGCGTTGAGGGACCATCCGCAGGCAGCTGACTTCAAACTTATTATTGGCAGCGAGTTTGTTTTAGATAACGGCACACGTTTGTTATTGCTGGCGACCGACCGTGCCAGCTACGGACGCCTGTCGGCGCTGATTTCGCAAGCACGAAGGCAAGCTGAGAAAGGCGATTATCAAATTAGTAGAAAAGATTTAGAGCAAAGTGAGTTGCAAGGCCTGCTTTGCCTCTGGCTGCCGCCGCGGGGTTTGGGTGGCGAAGCCTTGCACTGGCTAAAAATCGTATTTTCGAAGCGTTTGTGGATTACCGCTGAGCTGCTGGGCGAGCCGGGCGATGCAGAGCATTTGGCAATGCTACAAACACTTTCCGCGAGTACGGCTGTTCCGCTAGTGGCGGCAGGTGATGTGCATATGCATAACCCGGCGCGCCAGCGTTTGCAGGATTTGCAGGTGGCTATTGCTAATGGCCAGCCAGTGGCGGCATGCGGACGTTTGCTGTTTGCCAATGCCGAGCGCCACCTGCGGCCATTAGCGCGGCTGAAAAAAATCTATCCGCCCGAGTTGTTGGCAGAAACACTCAAGATAGCTGAGCGCTGTACGTTTTCACTAGATGAGCTGCGTTACGAATACCCGCATGAATTGGTGCCAGATGGGCATACGGCTAGTAGCTGGTTGCGGCAGTTAACCGAAAAGGGTGCGTTGCAGCGTTGGCCTGAGGGTGTGCCACCTGACGTTAAGGCCACGATTGAAAAAGAGCTCAAGCTGATTGCTGAGCTGCGCTATGAGCCTTTTTTTCTGACGGTATATGACGCCGTTAAATACGCCCGTAGCCGCGATATTTTATGCCAAGGCCGCGGCTCGTCTGCCAACTCTGCCGTGTGTTATTGCCTAGGTATTACGGCCGTAAACCCGGCCGAACAAACGTTGTTGTTTGAGCGATTTTTATCTAAAGAGCGTAACGAGCCGCCGGATATTGACGTTGATTTTGAACATGAGCGGCGCGAGGAGGTTATTCAATACCTGTATGACAAGTATGGTCGCCACCGCGCTGCATTAGCGGCCACGGTGATTAGCTATCGCAGCCGCTCAGCGATTCGTGATGTGGGCAAAGCGCTGGGTTTGAGCGTGGATCAAGTCGACCGGCTCGCCAAATCTATGAAATGGTGGGATGGTCGCCAAACCTTGCCGGAGCGCTTAGAAGAGCTGGGTTTTGATCCCAGTAACCCCGTGTTTCAGCAGCTGATGGAGCTGGTAGAAGAGTTGGTGGGGTTCCCGCGCCATTTGTCTCAGCATGTGGGCGGTTTTGTTATTGCCCAAGATGATTTAACGCAGCTTGTGCCGGTAGAAAACGCCAGCATGGCCGACCGTACTGTCATTCAATGGGATAAAGATGACCTAGAAGCGCTGGGCTTGTTGAAAGTGGACGTGCTGGCGTTGGGCATGTTGACCGCGATTCGCAAATGCTTTGCCATGATTGCTGAGGTAGGCGGTCCGCATTACACGCTGGCCGATATTCCGCGCGATGACCTCGCCACTTGGCAGATGATTCAGGCAGCAGATACCGTGGGGGTGTTTCAAATCGAATCTCGCGCACAGATGTCCATGCTGCCGCGTCTGCGGCCAGAACGGTTTTATGATTTGGTGATTCAGGTAGCGATTGTGCGTCCCGGCCCGATTCAGGGCGATATGGTGCATCCGTACTTGGAGCGGCGCCGTAACCCAGAAGCCGTAGTGTATGAAAACGCCGCGTTAAAACCTGCCTTGGCACGCACCTTAGGTGTGCCCATTTTCCAAGAACAAGTCATGCAGCTAGCGCAAATAGCCGCTGGTTTTAGCGCCGGCGAGGCCGACCAGTTACGCCGCGCGATGGCGGCATGGAAGCGCAAAGGTGGGCTAGAGCCGTTTGAGAAAAAACTCTTTTCTGGCATGCGGGCGCGCGGCTATAGCCACGAATTTGCAGAGCGCATTTTCAAGCAAATTAAAGGCTTTGGTGACTACGGCTTTCCTGAGTCTCATGCCGCGAGTTTTGCCTTGCTGGCTTGGGTATCGAGTTACCTGAAGTGCCACTACCCCGCTGCATTTACGACGGCGCTGATTAATAGCCAGCCGATGGGTTTTTATCGGCCCTCACAACTCTTGCAAGACGCACAGCGCCACGGTGTGGACGTTCTACCTGTAGACGTGCAGCGCAGTGGATGGGATTGCAGCTTAGAAATAGATCAAGATTCGGTGCCTGTAGTCCGCTTAGGGTTGAGGTTGGTTGCGGGCCTTAGCAAGGCGTCCGCCGTTCGCCTAATGGCTTTACGGATGAGTCGGCAGTATGAGTCTGTACAAGATCTAGCGACACGTGCAGGTTTTAATAAGTCGGATTTGGAAGCATTGGCATCGGCAGATGCTTTAAAGTCGTTGCTCGGGAGTAGCGATAACCGTTATCAAGCCTTTTGGCAGGTGGCCGGTGTCGAAGAAGAGTGCCCCTTAGAGCTGGTACAAAACTCAGAAGCCGAGCCTTTATTGCGTGTACCGAGTTTGGCGGAAGACGTCGTAGCAGACTATGCCAGTACTGGCTTAAGCATTAAACAGCATCCTTTGGGGCTGTTACGCGGCGAATTGGAGGCGTTAGGTGTTTGTTCTGCACAAGAGTTGAAAGCGCGACGTTCGGGGTCTGTCGCGCATGTGGCTGGCTTGGTGATTGGGCGCCAGCGACCTGGCACAGCCACGGGCGTAATTTTTGTGAGCTTAGAAGATGAAACTGGGTTAGTTAACGTGGTGGTGTGGTCGTCTGTGGCTGAGCAGCAGCGGCAGGCGTTACTGAATTCTCAGCTATTGATGGTGAGTGGGGTTGTTCAGCATGAAGGTGGCGTTTTGCATTTGGTGGCGGGCAAGTTAACTAATTTGAATGAAAAATTAGGTGCGCTGAGGCAAAAATCCCGTGATTTTCAGTAGCCTAAATTCTGGCAAATCTTAGTAATAGGAATTGCGCATGCAGATAGGTATAATGCGCGCCCAGTTTGCCTGCGGCCTGCGTAAGAGGGGCTTACGCGGGACCACAATTTCAGCATTTATTTACACGAGATACGAGCATGAGTGACTTAAGC
>JAPPPA010000011.1 GCA_028817755.1 Gammaproteobacteria bacterium
GCGTCCTGAGGGCGTAATCTGATAGCGCAGTCATAAAACGCTATACTGCAGACTAGTTTGCTGGCGAAGGGGTTTGCCAGTAATCGTTAATATTTCGCGTTACAGCGACTTGGGGATACATATGCGTGTTTTAGCATGGGGCCTATTGCTAGCTCTTTCTATTGCGTTGCCAGCACAGGCTTCGCTTTCAAAGCAATTCAAAAAACAAAAGATCGAAACCGCGAACAAGTTGTTGCAGGCCAAGGTGCCCGCCAACGGCGTTAAGCTTGAAGAAGAGCCGGATTACATCTTTATGGAGTTCGACGTAAAGGCCAATGATGCGGTCTATTGCGAGCTTTATTCAGATGGCATCGACAACGCCGCATCGCAGCAAGCGATTGTTGAAGCGATTATTCAAGACGGCTTAAACAGCACTGCTGAAGACAGCAAGTTGCAGTCGGATGTGCGCCGTATAGCGATGGAAAAAGATCGCATTGTGATGGAAACCTTGTGGCTGTTTACGCAGGGTAAAGACAGTGAACAGCTGTTGCGTATGTCCACTGCCACTATTCAACTGGCAAGTGGTGCCGGCTTTGTATGCTGGAATGCGAGTAGCTTATCGCCAGACCTCTTTTCTGAGCTCGTCAGTGCCTTGGCCTCAAGCGCTAAAGTCAATGTAGCGAGTGCTAAACCGTTTTACCGTGACGTGGTGACGTTTGAGCTGCAAGGCCGTGTGGTGGGTTATGGCGAGAACGTACTGACGCGTGATGACGAAGATGACATTCGCGTGCTTAGCAATATGAGCATGCTAATGACTATTCAACCTGGCCTGATTACCACGTCAGATTCGCAGAAAATCGAGTGGTCTAGCCCGAATGGCGACTTGATTAATACGTACTCGGTTGAATCTGAAAACGGCAATATCACCTCTGAGCTTTCTTTTGAGCCGGGCGAAGGTGATACCGATTGGAAGGTGAGCGGTGAGCTGCAAGGCAAGAAGGTTGAGCTAGAAGTTAATTCTGTTGCCACCGTTAAATCAGATGTTGAGCTATTACGCGCTCAGTACGCTTAGCTGAAGAAAAAAGATAACGCTGAATACGCCTTCCCAGAATGGATTCCAGCCTCGCCCGATAAAGTGCAAATCACTTCTATTCGCCGGGTCAGTAAAAAAGGCAAATTTGTGAATATGAAGGCCAAGGTTGGCCCTATGACCGTTGATGCCAAGCTTTCCCAAGATGGCAAGCAAGGTCATATGAGCATGCAAATGGGCCATGTGAAATTGGCGGGTGAGACGCTGTTTGTACAAGGTCGTCCGTAATTCTATGACCAAGTCATTAGCCTTTCTCTTGCCGTTGTTGCTTGCAGCCTGTGCTGGGCGACAAGCGTTACAGGCAGAGCAAGAGCCGCAGGAATCTGCAGCGGTAGATGCGCCAGCCGAAAGGTTGATTTATCAATTGCCTGTCACACAAACCGGCGAGTTAGTTGCGGGCAAACCACTGCATATGGCGAGTTACCTGACGGATGGTAGCGAGCATAAGAAGCTGGTGGTTCTGCCGAACCAGCCTGCTGCAGAATCGCGCCCAGAACGCTCGGCATTATTGCAATCGAGTTTTTATGTCGATTACCAAGAACCGCCAGTGCAGCAAATGGCTGATGAGTTCTTGCAGCAGCGTAATCCTGAGCTTCCACTTTGGCAGGACCTAGAACAGTTTGTTGCCGGTAGCTTTGTCGGTAATAACGACCAGAGCGGTATTGATTTGGCCTCGCAAGTTGCAACGCGTCGTGCCGGTGATTGCACTGAATACGCCGTAATTAGTACGGCCATTGCACGTAGCTTGGGCGTGCCTGCTCAAGTGGTATTGGGTGCGGTGGTTGTATTAGACGGGCAAGGAGAAACCGCTGATGCGTTTGGTCATGCTTGGACTGAGCTCGAAACCGAGGACGGCTGGATATTGCTAGATGCCGCGCTAGCTAGCCTGCCGCAGAACAGTTTGTATTACCTTGCTGATTATCCAGTGACCTCTGAGGGCATTAGTTATCAGTGGGATTTTGTGAGCCAATATACAGTTAGTGGTATCGCCAAAATCGACCTAAAAGCCGCTGAATAAGCGGCTTTTGTTTGTCTACGCTTGGCCTCTTAGGCGCATTGCGTTACTGTTCTTGGCTGCATAGCGAAATTGCGCCAGCCGGCGCGCCATGATGTTATTTGGGAGGATTCCATGGCAGACAAAATTCAGGTCAAAAGCCCGCTCGTTATCTTGCATGGTGACGAGATGGCCCAAGTGGCTTTTGAACGCGTACTAGAACAGTTTGTTACCAGCAAATTAGATATCAACCTAGTCGAAGTGGACCTCTCAGCTGAAGAGCGTTTGGTTACTAACGGCCAAGTAGTTAAAGATGCGATTGCGGCGTTAAAAGAGCATGGCGTTGGCATTAAAAACGCCGGCATGACGGTAAACCGCGCACAGCTGGATGAGCTGCTAGCCAAGCATCCGCACATTAAAGAAGCGGAGCTGGACAAGCTCGCTACCAAATCGCCGAACGGTGCAATCCGTAAAGGCATGGGTGGCAACATCACCCGTGAAGATATTCAGTTCCGTAACTTGAAGCACAACCCACCGCAGTGGGTGGGCCGTGACATCGTGGTTGATACCATGGATGGTGGCGGTATTAAGGACAGTCATAACGCGCTGTCTAAAGCCACGGGCGTAGCTAAAGTTATGTTTGTCGGCAGCAGTGGCGACCCAGTAGAACTTCACCGTCGTGATATTCACCTAGGTGATCCGTGGTTGATCGCGAGTAACGATATTGATGCGGTACGCGATTGGGCACACAAATTCTTCCAACGCGCGTTGGACGAAAAGCGTGATATCTATTTAGGTCTAAAAGACACTGTAATTCCTGGCTATGACGGCGTGATGCGCCAAGCCATTGAAGAGATTTACGAGTCTGAATACAAAGCTAAAGTAGAAGCCGCTGGTTTGTATTATCACTACGAGCTTATCGACGCGCAAGCAGCCCGTATCGTGGCTAACCCGCCTGAGCGTGGTATCTGGGGAGTGCCGGAAAACACCTCTGGCCGTAAGCTTTACAAGCTGGTTGAAACACTCAAGCAATACGGTATTCCTACCCGTAAAACCGCTATCTCTATCTCACGTATGAGTGCCGGTGGTGGCGATCAGTACGGCAGCTTCAATATGGCGGTGCCAGAAGACGGCGTATTGAAAGTGATTGTGGATGGTGAAGAGAAGCATGCTCGCAGTGTGAGCAAAGGCGACCCGATTCTATTCATGCATAACGAGCGCCAAGCGATTAAAGATTGGATCTCAGACGTATTCCGCGATGCACGCCGTAAACACAAAGAGGTTTACTTCGGCCTCAAACGTGAATACATGGAATACGACGAAGTCTTCAGTAACGTCATTAATGAAGTACGTCAGGACTTGGCTAGCGAGCGTACCTCGCCGCCGTCGTTCATGATCATGCGTCCTTCAGTGCAGCTGAAGAAAATGATTACTGACCCACCACGTAATGCGCTTTATCCAGCGCTGAACTTGGATGGCGATATCTTCTCTGATATCTCCGCTGCATTGGGTGGCAGCCTGGCAACGGCTAGTTCTATTATTTCGAGTGTAGACGGCACCATGTTGTTTGAGGCGCCGCACGGCACTGCACACGACCTGTATCTGATGTACCAAGAAAGCGAAGGCAAGACCGCTATCTTCAACTCATCAGCATTACTCTTCGCTGTTGCAAACGCCTTAGAAGTATTAGGTCAGCGTGAGAAGAACCAGGCGCTGGTTTACTACTCAGGAAACATTAAAGCTGCACTGATCGAAACGGTTGGCCAAGGCATTATCACCGGTGACATTAAGGGTAAAACCTTAGACCCTGAAAACGAAAAAGTCGTTGATATGCAGGGTTTCCTTGACGCTATTGAGAAAAATCTCGGCGCTTAAGGCTCAACCTAAGTGATTGATATGCAAACGGCGCGGCAGCAATGTCGCGCCGTTGTCGTATCTGTGTCGTGTGGATGTCAGGCGACTGTCGTGCAAATGTCGCCTTGCTGTCGTGGTCTGTCGGGTCTAGTCTGAGCCGAGCTGAGGCTTCCATTTCGCACAGGAAGACATCATGGATATTCGTAAGCTAAGCTAAGACAAAGGTTGGTCGCAAGAACAGTTGGCTGAGGTGACCGGGCTGAGCTCGCGAACGATTCAGCGAATTGAAAACGGCGAGCCCGCCAGTAATGAAACCATGCGCGCTTTAGCTGCGGTGTTTGATATTCCACTCAGTGAAATGCGGCCGCTACCCACCCCTGACCCAAAACAGCAAAAGCATCTATTTTCTTCAGAAGAACGCCGCGTACTGCGTGAAATCCGGCGCCTGCGGGGCTTTTATATTCACGCCGCTGTGTATGTTGCCGTCAACATTATGTTGATCGTGATAAACCTGATTACCTACCACAAAGTGTTGTGGTCATTTGGTTCGCTCTTTGGTTGGGGCATTGGGTTGTTCTTTCACGGTTTGATGGTTTACAAGCCCTTCAGAGGTTTCGGTACAAGCTGGAAACGGCGTGAATTTGAGAAACGTATGCGCGATCGTATGCCGGACTAGCTAGGTCGCCGTTGGGCTTCGCGTTAAAATGCGGTATTCCCATTTTCTAAGAAATACCTCATGCCTTCTCTCGCAGATCAGCTTTTAAAAGCCGGCATCGCCGACAAGAAACAAGTTAAAAAGGCGCAGACCGCCAAGCGCCGTGAAGCGGCTGAGCAAAATGCCAGTACTAAGCAACTCGGCAAAAAGGCGCGACGCAAGCTGCAAGAAGAGCAAGCCGCGGCTAAGCGTGCTGAAGAGCAGCGTGTACTAAATGAAAAAGCCGATCGTGATCGAGAGTTAAACCGCCAGAAGAACGAAGCGGCTCAAGCTAAAGCCTTGCGTGCTCAGATCAAACAGCTGGTTGATATGAATACCGTTAAGCGAGAGGGCGATGTGGCTTATCGCTTTGGGCATGAAACAGAGGCGGGCGCTAAAACCGAAACGATTTACGTCAATGAGCGCCTTAAGCAGCAATTGAGTAAGGGGCAGTTGGCGATTGTGAGTCTGGGTGAAAATTACCAGCTTGTACCAGCTGGCGTTGCGGATCGTATTAAAACCCGCGATCAACAGGTTGTGGTCTCGCAACATACAGCAGATACCAGCGAGCTAGATGAAAATGATCCTTATGCTGACTATCAAATTCCGGATGACTTTGATTGGTAGCCTACCTTGGCTATTTCCACCCCAGTTGCTTTTCAATTGAGGCGATAATCATTCCAGCAATATCTTTGCCGGTGGCTTGCTCAATGCCTTCTAAACCGGGCGACGAGTTTACCTCTAATAATAGAGGTCCGTTTTTATAACGAATAATGTCTACGCCAGCTACTTTTAGCCCCATCACTTTGGCTGCTTTGATGGCTAGGGCGCGCTCTTCGGGTTTGATTCGAACCAATGATGCTGTGCCGCCTTGGTGAAGGTTGGCTCGAAATTCGCCAGGCGCAGCTTCTCGTTGAATACTCGCTACAACTTTGCCATCAATCACAAAGCAGCGAATATCCTTGCCCTCAGCTTCTTTAATAAACTCTTGTACGAGTAAGTTTGCTCCGACTGCCTTAAATGCATTGATTACCGACTCGGCAGCTTTTTTGGTTTCTGCGAGCACTACGCCTCGTCCTTGAGCCCCTTCAAGTAACTTAACAATTAACGGTGCGCCGCCCACCATTTCTATTAAGTCGTTGGTATCCATAGGGGAGTTGGCAAATCCAGTGGTAGGGATGCTGATGCCCTTTTCTAGGAGTAGTTGTAGCGAGTAAAGCTTGTCTCGAGATCGAGTGATAGCGGCTGAGCTATTGGTGGTATAAATCCCCATGCTTTCAAATTGCCTCGCCAGTGCACAACCGTAAAAGGTAATGCTTGGACGAATGCGTGTAATGACCGCATCTAAATCATTTAGTGTGGCGCCGCCGCGATAATGTGCTGAGGGTGATTCAGCATCTAGCTTCATATAACACTGACGAATGTTAAGGAATACAGCCTCATGACCTCTTTGTTCTGCGGCCTCGATTAATCGTCGGTTGCTGTATAAATCGGGGTTGCTAGCCAAGAGGCCAATTTTTAGTCCATGCTTTACAGGCTGCCTGCGTTGATACAAGCGATCTAATTCGTCGTCATCAACTTGGCCTGATAGAAAGCTGGCTTCCGGGTCTACCAGCAAACGGCCACTCATGGCTTCCCGCCCGAGTAACATTCGGTAACCCATGCTATCGCGATTGGTAAGTGTTACTTCAATTGCCCATTTTTGGTCGTTGAAGTTGAGCGTGGTGCTTATAACATAGCGATTTTCTGCACTACCGCTAGAACTTTTAACTCGGCGTCGATCAACAATAGGGCATTCACAACGAAGTGCAGCTTTCAGGCTCTGTTGTAATGGGTGTACTTCAAAACTCACCCATGGTTTGCCATCGCGGGTGAATTTTTGGATGTTAACTGCGTGTAGTGAAGATGTTTTAGCCCCTGAGTCTACCCGGGCCTTAATAGCTGGAATAGCCAAGTCTGGCAGCTCACACCATTCTTCGGAACCAATAATCGATTTCGATGTTGTCATGTATATTACTTAAAGGGATAAAAGCAGCGGAATTATGGCGGAAAAACATGAAAACAGAAGTATTTTAGGAACCTAAAAAGTTAGGCCCCCCAAATGTACCCCGATAGATTAGCTGAGGCGTGTCATAGTGCTAGAAATTGAGAAATTGGTTTTTGTTTGGAACGCTGACTTTAGCGTTGCCGGTGGCATCCGCGCACTGAAAGAAGTGGCGAGTGGTGAGCACAGCTGCACCTTGTGTGAGATCGCTTATCACCGAGTCACACAAACATCGGAGTGGAAGGCGTATAAAAAGTCACTTGGTATTGAAGTGCGTGAGCCTTGCCGGAACCAGTTAAAAGCCGACCAGCTAGCAGCGGCTGGCGGTGACTTTCCCTGTGTACTTGCCCATACCGAAGCGGGCGTGCATAAATTATTGGGTGCTAAAGAAATCGATGCTTGTGAAGGTGACTTTGAGCGCTTCCGGCATGGTTTAGGTTTGGCGTTAGCAGCGCTGTAGTCTGCCTGTCTAGTGTTGCTCGCTCACTTGTTCTGCAGCAAACCTGCCCCATAAGGCATAGGCTTTTTCTCCTGGGTGAAAGCCATCAGCTGCAATTAAATCTTTGGCGGGCGTGTAGGGAATTTCGCCAAACGTGCATCCAGCGTGATTATTCGCAAACTGCTCTAACAGTCTATTGAAGTGCTTTGCGCGTTCGCCCAACCACCAGCGTAGCGGTTGAGGTAAGGCAGGAAAACGGTGCATGGGTGGTAGGCTGGAAAACAGAATATGCTGAGCATGGAATTTCTTCTGTAATAACTCAGTTAACGTTGCCAAGTTGGCTAGCCAGCGTTTGCTAGATGTCATGGCGTTAACATCATTTACACCCACCGAAATCACAACAGAGTCAAAGCGTTCCGCTTGGTGATTTTGCAGCTGTTCAATCAACTGTGAAGATGTATGCCCAGAGGTAGCTATTAGCTTCCAATTCACGTTGTAGTCTTGGCTGAGCTGATTCACCATCGTGCCGGCTAAAGCCTGTTGTTGCCTTTCAACACCAACGCCGGCCGCGGCTGAGTCACCTAGAATTAACAGTGATAAGGGCGTGCCTTGGCCCTCATTACCTTCTCTTGAACCATTAGCTTCGGGCAATTTCGGAATTACACGGCGTACGTAAAAACCCTGTGTGTAGAACAGAGGGCCGAGTAATAACATGCTGAGGCGGAAAGACGTTTGCATTGTTTATAAACGTTGTAACAACGGGTTGCCGGCGTCAACGTTGAATTCTGCCAGTAGTAATGACGGGTTGGCAGCTGGTGCTTGCGCCAGCATAGCGCGCATCACTACGTTGCAGCCTGTAGGCGTGAAGGTGACCTCACACCAGCCATTGCGAGTGCCATCCCAGAAATCAATATGCGGATTATTAGCTTCGATATTGGCTTGCTGCAGGAAGACATTCGCAGGCGGGTTAAAGCTAGCAATTGGAGTGGCGGCAACGGCACTGGTGGCGAATTCGGCTCCAATAGCGGTGCCGTCGCCTTCGTAGTTACTAAATAATTGAGCAGCGAGAAACGCATGTAAATCGCCGCTCAGAATGATCAGGTCGCTTACGTCACGGTCAGCTAAAGCTTGTAAGACGATACTGCGTTCGTCGGTGTAGCCGTCCCAGTGGTCTGTTTCGTAAATGGTAGCGGGTTGCTGATTAACTTGAATGGGGCTGAAAGGAATGGGTTGGCAGAGCACCTTCCACTGAGCTGGGCTGTTCGCGAGTGTGTCTAACATCCAGTTGCGTTGTGCACTGCCCATCATTGTGCGGTTTGGCTCGTGTCTCGCTTCGCAGGTAGATTCTAGAACCAGCTGCCGC
>JAPPPA010000189.1 GCA_028817755.1 Gammaproteobacteria bacterium
GCCGAGCTTTGCTGCAGGGGCAGGACGCCCCTTCAGCAAACCCAGATCATTGTGAGTAGCGCAGGGAACTGCGAAGCAGCCGTAGAGCGGGACCAGCTTTCTTTTGGTTACTTTTCTTTGCTGCCAAAGAAAAGTAACTCGGCCTTTAGTAAGAACTCCCCGAAAGCCAAGAGAAGCCTCTAGGGCCGAAAAAACCACCAGCCAAAACCAAATTCCAGATACAAAAAAGCCGGCACTCAGGCCGGCTTTTTAAAACACAGAGAAACCAACCTACTGGTTACGCTTCTCCTTAACCATCTTCGGCGCATTCGCCACTTTCACCTTGGCCGCATTACTACGAAAGCCAACCAGAATCCGCAACGCGGTATTCATGATTCGACCATAAGGCGGGGTGAGTAAGTCGAGGAATGACAAACGGCTTTGGATAAACACCGGCTTCTGTTTTGAGAACTCTAAGAAACCAAAGTGACCGTGATAGTGGCCCATGCCAGACGGCCCAACGCCACCAAACGGTAAATTTGGCTGTGGCAGGTGGTACAAGGTGTCGTTAATCGTCACACCACCAGACAGGGTGTTTTCCAACACATAATCTTGGTTTTTCTTATTCTCACCAAAGTAATAAAGCGCCAGCGGCTTGTCGTGGTCATTGACGTAATCCAAGGCTTCGTCGATCGCGTTGTAAGTTTTAATCGGCAACAACGGGCCAAAGATTTCTTCCTGCATCACCCGCATATCGTCAGTCGGGTTCAAGATAAGTGTTGGCGGGAACATACGACGTGCATCATCCGGCACGCTTTCACCACCACAGGCAGAAATAATGGTCGCGCCCTTCTCTTGAGCATCGGCCACTAGGTCTTTATGACGCTGGTAGTGCGGCTCGCAAACAATATGCGTGTAGTCATCATTCTCAGCCACGTTGCCGTAGGCCTGAGCGACTTTATCGCGTAGATCGGCCACTAGCTGGTCACGCATGGCTTCATGCACCAATACATAGTCTGGCGCTACGCAGGTTTGGCCGGCGTTCAAAAACTTGCCTCGGGCAATACGCGCCGCGGCCATTTTGCTGATGGCATCGGTGCCCACAATAGCGGGACTTTTACCGCCTAATTCCAAGGTTACCGGCACAAGGTTTTCAGCCGCGTTGCGCATAATAATCTTGCCCACGCGGGTAGAACCGGTAAAGCAAATATGATCAAACGCTAACGAAGAAAACGCCGCTGACACGTCTACATCACCGTTACACACAGTGACGTAACTGGTGGGGAAGCTATGAGAAATAATGTCTTCCATCAACGCCGCGGTTTTCGGCGCTAATTCAGACGGCTTCACCATCACATGGTTACCGGCGGCCACTGCACCCACAACCGGGCCAAGGTTGAGTTGAATCGGGTAGTTCCAAGCACCAATCACGCCCACCACGCCTTTCGGCTGATACAGGATCTTGGTAACGGCTGGCGCGTACTGCCACACCGCTCGCTCAATGGTCGGCTTCATCCACGAGCGCAGATGTTTAATGGCGTCGTCAATTTCACTGACAACCACAAAAATTTCGGCCAACACGGTTTCATGAGCAGAACGGTTACCGAAGTCGGCGGACACCGCCGCCACCCATTCGTCTTGATGATCTAGCAAGCCCTTTTTAAGCGCTTTCAGCGCATCAATACGCTTTTTGTAATCTGGGGTGCCTGCCTGACGTAAGGCTTTACGTTGTTTGCTGAGCAGGTCGTTAAGCCAAATCTCAGGTTTGGCTTTGTGTAGGTCGGTTGCTTGTAATTCTGCTGCCATGATGGCGTCCTCTTCGCACGTTGTGCGAAAAGCATACGCCTTTTAGCCAAAACTACAAAAACACGCTAAACGTTGTCAGATTAAGCGTTACTCGACCCAGCGGTCAGTAGTGTTAACGGCATGCGGCGACGGTATACGTCTTCATCGCTAACCGCCATTTCATAAAGCTTGGCCTTCTTGGCCTCGGCTTTAATAAATGGCGCGGCAGGATCAACACGTTCAGCTAGGCTGGCATCCGCTGCAATCAAATCCAGCAATACCGGCAACTGATTACCCTGGCGGCGCGCCACGGTTTTGGCAATGGCGGCTTCCACACCCGCTTTTTCTAGGTCGGCAATCGCCTGTTTTTCCCAGGCTTTATAGCCTTCAGCGCCACCAGCGAGTGGCGCCCAAGGGAATGGCCGTTTACCTGTGGTGCACTCTGGCGCTTCCACACCGAGCTTTTTCACGACTTTATCGACAATAAATGAGGCATCTTCACGGGCAGTGGTGTATTTGCCGCCGATGGGCATCAGCATATTCGGCAGCGGCTCAGTCAGCGCCCATTCTCGGCTGACTTTACTGGCCGATTTACCTTCGGCATTTTCAAGCGTACGCACGCCTGCGTAGCTGCCGCAGATATCTTTACGCTGCCAATGCTTAGCACCTGGCACTTGCGCCAAAGCCTTGTTGGCAATATCTAATAAGTAATCTTCTTCTTCGACGGTAACGCCCAAGGCATCTGGCGAGCCTTCATAGTCACTATCGGTCGTCCCCAGAATGGTGTATCCGTACCAAGGAATCAGAAACACCACGCGGCCATCGTCTGGGTTGGTGATCAACATGCCGTCGGCGTAACCATGCTTTTGCAACGGCAAGCTTGGCATCATCAGATGTACGCCTTTTACCAAACGGGTCAGACGCGATTTACCACCAGAAGGCAGTAACGACTCACACCAAGGGCCAGCGGCATTAACCACCGTGCGTGCATAAACGTCGGTTTCTTCGCCGGTAAGTTCATCGCGCAGCGTAGCGCCAACAACCTTCTCGCCCTCACGCAGTAATTCAGTTGCGCGGCAGTGGTTTACACAGGTCGCGCCGGTAAAGTCGGCACCCCACACAATTTCCACTGTCATACGGGCATCATCTTCTTGGCAATCACCGTAGGTGAAGCCGCCGACTAGGCCTTCTTGGCGAATATAAGGGTAACGCTTAGCGTATTTTTTCTTGCTCAGGTATTCGTGTTTCGGCGCGGGCGATTTACGCGTGGCAAACCAGTCATACATAGTCAGGCCCGCTTTCATTTGCAGGCGAGTCACATCATCAGTTTTGTAGATGGGCAGAGCAAAACGCACCGGACGAATTAAATGCGGAGCCAAACGCGCCAATAACGCACGCTCTTCCAAAGAGTGTTTAACCAAACCAAATTCATAGGTGGCCAAATAACGCAGGCCGCCGTGAATCATCTTTGAACTGGCAGAAGACGTACCAGAAGCCCAGTCGCTTTTTTCTACCAGCGCCACATGTAGACCACGCCGTGCGGCGTCATAAGCCGCCCATGCGCCGGTAATGCCGCCGCCAATAATAAGGACGTCGAACTTGCCACCAGATGAAAGTTTGGAAAAGTTACGTTGCACTCAGGAACCCCTTGCTTAGTGCGAATTTAGTTGCCGTATAGCTGATCTGGCAACCACGTTGCCAACTCTGGCCACAGCGCTAATAGCCCAAGCATACCCAATTGAATCAATACAAACGGCAATACGCCGCGATAAATTTGGCCGGTAGAAACAGAATCCGGCGCCACGCCACGCAAGAAGAACAGCGCAAAGCCAAATGGCGGCGTTAAAAAGCTGGTTTGCAAGTTAATGGCGATCATAATGCCGAGCCAAACAGGGTCCAGCCCCATCGCTAGCAAGACCGGCCCCACAATCGGCACCACCACAAAGGTGATCTCAATAAAGTCGAGCACAAAGCCGAGTAAGAACATCACCAGCATGACCAAGATCACCGCACCGGCGACGCCGCCCGGCAAATCTTGTAAAAACTCTTGTACTAATTCGTCGCCGCCAAAGCCACGAAACACTAAAGAAAACAACGCTGCGCCGAGCAGGATCATAAACACCATGGTGGTGACTTGCGCGGTGTCGCGCACCACAATCCAGAGGCGCTCTTTATCTAATTCGCGTTTCAATATCGCCAAAATGGTCGCGCCCATGGCACCCACGGCGGCGGCTTCCGTTGGTGTGGCGTAACCACCCAAGATCGACCCCAAAACCGCCACGATGAGTATCAACGGCGGCGCTAGTGCAGAGATTAAATGCTTCGCTAATTCCCAGCCGGTTTCTTGTAAGCGCTCTTCTTCTGGCGCCGCCGGTGCCGCACTCGGCTTAAAGAAGGCAACCAACATTAAGTAGGTGATATATGCAGCAACCAGTAGCAAGCCGGGAATCAAGGCGCCCATAAACAAGTCGCCAACACCTACAGTTTCCGGCGACCAGATGCCCATATCCAATTGTGCCTGCTGGTAGGCAGACGACAGCACATCGCCCAGCAATACCAACACAATCGACGGCGGAATAATTTGGCCCAAGGTACCGCTGGCGCAGATCACGCCGGTCGCGAGCTCTGGCGAATAGCCACGCTTCAGCATGGTCGGCAAGGAGATCAAGCCCATGGTCACCACGGTCGCGCCCACAATGCCGGTGCTCGCCGCCAGCAACATGCCAACCACAATCACAGATAAGCCAAGACCACCACGCATGCGGCCAAACAGCTGCTCCATGGTTTCCAACTGCACTTCGGCGATACGTGAACGCTCGAGCATCACGCCCATAAACACAAATAGCGGCACCGCCATTAGCGTTTCATTGGTCATGACGCCATAGAGGCGATTCGGCAAGGCTTCTAAGAAAACAGAATCAAAGGTATCGGTCAGCAAACCAATACCGGCAAAAATCAATGCGCCGCCGCCCAGTGAGAACGCCACCGGATAACCCAGCAGCAAGACGCCACAAATAAATAGGAACATTAACAGCGGCATTAAGGTGACTAAATCAGGCATCGTCGCCACCTGTAATCGTCACAATGGATTGGCCCGCCTGCGCGATCGCCTGTAGCACCAACATGCCTGCGGCGAGCGGCATCAAACTTTTCAATAAGAACACCGCATCTAAGCCGCCGGTTTCTTTTGAGCCTTCGCGGATTTCCCAGCTGAGAGCAACATAATCCCAGCTGATATAAAACAGAAACAAGCTCACCGGCATTAGCAGCACTAGGGCACCAAACAGGTTGACCTTAGCTTTGTTCTTGGCAGCCATTTCGCGGTAAAAAATATCAACTCGCACATGGCCATCGGTTTGCAAAGCCCAAGCTGCCGTCGCCATAAATAAGCTGGCGTGCATGTAAATCACACCTTCTTGCAGCGCGATAGAACCCCACTCAAAGGCGTAGCGCAGCAGCACCACCACAAACTCCAACACCACCATGGCCAAAGCCAGCCACGCAGCTGACTTGCCCACACCGGCATTGAATTTGTTGATCAGGTTCAGCATGCAGTTACAGGCTAAAAGGCTGCTCAATGTGGTGCATCAGCAAGTCACGGAAGACATTTGGATCTTTGCTGTACGTCATCTCACCCGGACGCGGGTTGTGCAGATCATTCAAACGCGACAGCCAGAAACGCAAAGCACCAGCACGTAACATCGCTGGCAAAGCAGCAAGTTCTTGGTCGGTAATTTCGCGGCGAGCGATATAGGCCCGGGCTACGGCGCGGGCCAATTCTAAATCTAGCGAATGGTCTTCATCGTTACGACACCAGTCATTTAGCACCACGGCGAGGTCGTACATATAGGCATCGTTACAGGCGAAGTAATAATCAATAACGCCATTTAACTCGTCACCCACAAACAAGGCGTTGTCGCGGAAAAGATCAGCATGGGTCACGCCTTGCGGTAGCGACTCACGACCGGCCTCTTCCTTCTGAAACTTAATTTCCTGCATCAGCAAGATATTGTCATCCGGTGACAACTTCGGCATGACCTGTGCCGCAGTTTGCTCCATCCAAGCCATTCCGCGGGTGTTTTCGCGTTGCTCGGTATAGCTTTGCGTTGCTACGTGCACTTGCGCCAAGGCGCGGCCAATCGACTCACACTGATGCTGATTTGGCGTCATGCAAGGCTTACCTTCCAAGCGCTGCACCAACGCTGCTGGTTTGCCGCACAGCGGTGATTGGAAGCAATCAAACTTATCGAAAATCGGCGCCGCACCCGGTACGCCATGCGTCACCAAGTGGTGCATTAATTCTAGGAACCACGGCAGTTCATACGGCGTGAAATACTCAAACACGGTCAACACAAAACGGCCGCCGGTGGTGGTCACAAAATAGTTGGTGTTTTCAATGCCTTCGCTAATGCCTTCATAAGACACCAACTCGCCTTGGTCGTAGCGAGACAAAAACTGTTTGAGATCGGCTTCTGAAACCGTAGTAAATACCGACATAAATCCGTCGCGGAGCTAATGCAAAGGCGCGCGATTATACAAGATGACGCGCAGGGACTCCCGCCTTGGCACTCAGGCATAAAAAAGGCCCCGCAAATGCGGGGCCTTTTGCCTTTATCAGGCAGACTTACGTTTGGAGAAAACTAGGCCCTAAGGAGCCAATTCGCCCAAACCGCCTAGCAACCCTAGCAACGGCGCTAATGCACCCGCCACTGGGCCTAAAATACCTGCCAATAGGCCTGTTGGATCATTGTCGATCAAAGCCGATAGCAGCAAATCCAGAGGAGTGCCAGTTAGCCCATCGGTAGCACCGCCACCAGGAAGGCCTGGCAAGCCGCCATCTAGACCAGGAATAGGCAGGCCACCCAATAGTGCATCTAATGGATTACCACCAGCACCCGGCAGGCCTGGCAAACCAGGAACGCTCGGTGCGCCGCCAGCGCCACCACCTGGCAAACCAGGAAGGCCGCCACTGGTTAGACTAGTTAGTGCGCCCACAAGCTGACCAATGCCGCCAGCCAACGTGTCACCCAAGTCCACTGGGCTTGATGCAAGCAACTGGGCAATAACAGACTCAATTGGATCTAATACCGGTGATGCCGCATCGTCTAGCACCATGCTAAATAGCGGGTCGATAAGCATTTCAGTGCCATCGCCTAGTACGCTCACACCCTGAGCAATACCATCGCGAATTGGACCAGCGATATCTTGACCAACTTGGTCACCAATCAGCTCTAGCGGAATCACTTGAGTAAAGGCATTACCTAGAACGTTTTCTAACAAGTCCTCAACCGCGGCATTTGTTGCTACGCCGTCGTATTGACCTGCAGCATCAAGCAATACACCCGCGTCAGCCAATGTAGTCTCTAGCGTTAGCAGCAAACCACCAATCACTGGCACTTCACTACCCGCCGCGCCTTCTAGCTCAGTACGGCCTTGGCCAATAGCAATGCTTAAGGCATCGGTAACGTCAGTCAACACATCAGTCAACGGCACAAGATCTACGTCAGTACCATCGCTACCGCCACCCGGCAAACCCGGAAGACCTGGGAAGCCAGGAATACTTGGCGCACCACCACCGGCAATACCGGTTAGTTGGTTCTGAAGATCAGTTAACGCTGCAGTCAGTGGGTTGTCACCACCACCCGGAAGTGATGGCACACCACCGCCTTGAAGCACAGACAACAGCGCATCAAGACCACCCACAATTGGGTCGATCACGGCTGCCGCAGGCGTACCTTCCGCCGCGCCTTGTAACGCGTCAACAAGGGTGTTCAAGCCATCAACCAAAGGAGCCAAAGCCAAATCTAGCGGGGTGCCAGTTGGGCCGTCAGCACTACCGCCATCACCACCGCCTAAGCCAGGAATTGGCAAGCTACCTAAACCAGGCAAGCCATCAAGGCCTGGCAAATCACCAGCGCCAGGAAGGCCAGGCAAACCGCCTTCACCTGAGCCAGCCTCATCACAAGGTTGACCTGTTCCAGCCAAACCAGCCAGCAAGTTCTGCAAATTGAATACTGCATTACCTAGCGACTGACCAATGTCATTCAATGAATCCGCCACAGCCGCAGGGTCTTGTGACGTTGCTGCGGTTTGCAAACCGGTCAACAAAGCATCAGGCACATCAACCACGTTGTTTACGGCATCGCTCGCACAACCAACGACCGGACCGAGTGGCTCTGGCAGCGTGCCAGCTAAAGTGCCACCTAGGTTGTCCGCAATCGCAGTTTGTGCAGGATCAAGCAAACCACATGTGGTGCCGCCTGGGCATACAGTACTTGAGGTCTGATTAGTACGATCACTGCTACCGTCAGCAGAACTGCCGCCTGAAGAACAGGCCGCTAACAGCCCGAAAGAAAGCGCAGCCGCCACACCTGGCACTGCGCGCTTGATATCCGAAATTACCATCGGTTTCCCCTTGCTGCCTTGCATTAAGATCCATCTCCCTGATCTCACTTAACACTCAGCACAAATTTAATTTTCAACCAAGTCCGGGCCTTAATCCGCACCTGCGCACAGGCTCAAGAGAATGGGCCACGCCTATCTCTATGAAAACCTTCGCTGCGAAACTTATATACACAGCTTTGCTAATTCAATTTGAAACCAGGTTCACGACGCGCTATTCGTCGGACGAATTAAACCACTGGTCGGAATGGAAGATTCAAAA
>JAPPPA010000170.1:0-1299 GCA_028817755.1 Gammaproteobacteria bacterium
TGTAGAAGTGCTAAGCGCTTTGTCACAAGAACCCCGCTTAGGGATTGTGCGTTACTTAATTAGCCGTGGTGAAGAAGGTGCGGCGGCTGGCGAGGTAGCAGCAAAAGTAGGGGCGCAAGCATCCAAGGCTTCATTCCATTTGTCGTACTTGGAAAAGGCCGGCGTGGTCAGTTCTGAGCGTGTGTCGCGCAAGATTATTTACCGCGCTGACTTAGACAAAATCGGCGGCACCATTTCTTTTCTGCTGAATGATTGCTGTGGCTGCCACCCGAAAATCATGGCTTGCTGCGTAGGCGGCGAGCATAGTTGCTGCGACTAAATGCAGATATAAAAAAGCCCGCGCTTATTGCTAAGCGCGGGCTTTAAGTCTGTAGCTAAACAGAATTTAGCTTTTCTTAATGTCTTGGATCTTAACGGCCCATTCAGCTGGGCCGGTTTGGTGAACAGATTCGCCATTCACGTCTACCGCGACGGTAACTGGCATGTCTTTCACTTCAAACTCGTAGATGGCTTCCATGCCCAGTTCTGGGAAGGCAACCACTTTAGAGCCAACAATCGCTTTCGATACCAAGTATGCAGAACCGCCCACGGCCATTAGGTAAACGGCTTTGTGTTTCTTGATGGCTTCAATAGCGCTTGGGCCACGCTCGGCCTTACCAATCATGCCGATCAGGCCGGTTTTCTCAAGAATGTAATCGGTGAACTTGTCCATACGTGTGGCGGTGGTTGGGCCTGCAGGGCCAACAACTTCTTCACGTACGGGGTCAACCGGGCCAACGTAGTAGATGAATTTGCCGCTCATGTCGACATCGTCTGGTAAGCCTTCGCCTGACTGGAAGAGGTCTTGCATCTTCTTATGTGCGGCGTCACGGCCGGTGAGCATTTTGCCGTTTAGCAATAGGGTTTCACCTGGCTGCCATGAGGCAATGTCTTCTTTGGTGATTTCATCCAAGTTCACGCGGCGGCCAGAGGCGCCGATGTCTTGAGTGATTTCTGGCCAGTCTTCTAGCTTCGGTGGTGTTTGTAGGCTTGGGCCGCTGCCGTCTAGCTCAAAGTGGGCGTGGCGGGTGGCGGCGCAGTTTGGAATCATCGCAACCGGTAGATTGGCAGCGTGGGTTGGGTAGTCGTGGATTTTAATATCCAGCACGGTGGTAAGGCCGCCTAGGCCTTGTGCGCCAATGCCGAGATCGTTAACCGCGTCCATGAGTTCCAGACGCAGTTCTTCCACGCGAGTGAGTTCGGCGCCGCTAGCGGCTTTGTCGCGTAGCTCGTGAATGTCGACTGGCTCCATGAGTGATT
>JAPPPA010000170.1:1309-8375 GCA_028817755.1 Gammaproteobacteria bacterium
TAGGGACGGTTTTTACCACCCAATCAACAATGCTGTCGGATGGGTTGAGCATGACAAATTTGGTTTTGGCTTCAGAACCGCCGCCTTTAGCCGCTACTTGCACGTCTACGGTGTTACCCGGCACAACTTCCATGTGGATAACGGCTGGGGTGTTGTCTTTGGTGTTCTGACGCTTGCCTGCGGGATCTTTCAAGATAGAGGCGCGTAGTACGTTGTCTGGGTGTGTGTAAGCGCGGCGTACGCCTTCGTTAATCATGTCGGCGACGGACATGTCGCTCTCAAACTGTACGTCCATACCAATCTTTATAAAGACGGTCACAATGCCGGTGTCTTGGCAGATCGGGCGGTGGCCTTCGGCACACATGCGCGAGTTAATCAGAATTTGCGCCATCGCGTCTTTGGCGGCTTTGCTTTCTTCTTTTTGGTAAGCCTCGTGAACGGCGTCAATAAAGTCTTTCGGGTGGTAGTAGCTAATGAACTGCAGCGCGTCAGCAACGCTGTCGATTAGGTCGGCTTTCTGAATGATAGTTGGCATTAGCGAACTCGCTTTTGGCTGTGATAGGGTGCGCCGCATTAGTTATGCGGCAGATGCTGCTTATTTTACGTATTAGAGAACTTAGATGACAGATGAAGCCGACAAGCTTTTGTTAAAAGACAAATTAAATCTGGAAACCGCGCAGATTGAATGGAGCGCTTTAGCCCGTGATTTTGCGGCTGGGCGAGTGATTAGCGTGCATAAAAGTTTGGACTTGGTGGATGTGGCTAAGGCCTTTGCGGAAGATGACTCTAAGGCCGTAAAAACGTGGATGGATTGCAACCAAGTGCACCCGGTAACCGACGAGCAAGCGCTGGCCTGGCATGAGGCTGATGCGGATGTTTGGGCGGTTGTGGTTCGTCCTTGGGTATTAGTGCAACAGTCTCTTGTGAATTAGTTATTAGGTCGGGTAGAGTGACAACTAGACAATCGTTTATTTGCGTTTTATAGGGGGTAAAACCGATATAAACGACTATAACTACAAGAGGGAAGAGGCCGAGGGGTTTTGAGTGTCTAGTACTCGTACACGAGCTAGTCGCGTGATTAGTTTAAAAAAAGCGCTATTTGTGTGCTTTCTACTGGTGGCTTCGGTGCCAGTATTGCTGTTGACTGCATGGTTTCAACAGCAAGCGTTTGAGCAAGAGCGAGAACGCGTACATGAAAATCATTTATTGGTAGCGAAGAATTTAACTAGCGCGTTAGATCGCTATGCTTTGGATATAAAGGCTGCTGCAACAACGGTTGCAGGCTTATTTGATGCCAATGCGGATTTGTCTCGCGTGGGGCCTTTACTTGAACGTTTAGAGTTCAACCATCTTTGTTTATTAAGCCCAGATGACGAGGTTTTAGCTGTTGCTAAGGGGCCGAATGGCCAAGCTGCACGCGCATGGCCTGATGGCTTCGAGGGGCTCCGTGACATTTCCAGTAATGAGCTTTCCTTTTTACCCATTCGAGTTGGCAGCGACGGCCAACCGGGTATTTGGCTAACACGCCTTTATGACGATGGCCGTTTACTGATCGGCGTGATCAATACCGACTATTTTAAGGTAGTGCAAGCTGGCGTAGCGTTTGGTGAATTAGGCCATGCCGCGATTGTAGATCAGGCCGGCTCAGTCATTGCTCACCCTAAGAAAGCGTGGGTAGATGAAGCTAAGAGCATCGCTAAAGTGTCGCCTGTTCAGGCCATGATGCGGGGCGAAACCGGTGTTATTCAGTTTTATTCGCCAGCGGTGAAAGCCGACATGGTGGCGGGCTTCTCTGCCGTGCCATCTACGGGCTGGGGTGTCATGGTGCCGCAGCCGTTATCTGAGTTACAGGCCGCCGCGACCCGCAGCAGTTCGATCGCGATTGTCGTAGGTGGTATAGGAGTGGTCGGTGCGGCCATTTTGGCTTGGTTGCTATCAGGTTGGGTAACAGGCCCGATTAGCACCTTGGTGAATGCTGCTCAGCGTCTATCCAAAGGTAAGCGCCCCAATTTGGATGGCGCATCTCGTTATTTGCCGTTTGAATTTGGGCAGCTGAATCAAGCCTTCGAAAGTATGGCGAAACGTATCAGCCATACACATGCTGAGTTGAAAACTCAGGCTGAGAAAGATGGTTTAACCGGCCTGACTAATCGGACCGAAATCCAGGGCATGTTGCACGCCGCTGTAAATGGTTTGAGCCCCAACGGCTCAAGTAAATGCGGATTGCTTTATGTGGATCTGGATCGCTTTAAGGTCATTAATGACAGCTTAGGTCACGCGTTTGGTGATGAGGTGCTACTCAATGTGGCGCAGCGACTAGAGCGAGTTGCTGGTGAAGCGATGGTGGCCCGCCTAGGTGGTGACGAATTCCTCATTGTTGAGCAAGGCTTTATTGATCGACAAGTGTTGTTTGCCAAAGCGCAGGCTATTGTTGAGACGCTGCAGGAGCCATTCTGGGTAGGTGATCACAGTGTGCAAATTGATTGCGCGGTGGGTATTGCTGTAGCGCCCGACGACGCAACCAATGCCGAAGTTTGTTTGCGCCGTGCGGATGTGGCGATGTATCACGCTAAACGTGATCGAGAAGAGCGTATCTGCTTCTATGCGCCGTTTATGCAGGAAGAAGTTGATCGTCGCCAAGGTATTGAGCAGTCGCTGCGGCGCGCTCTTAAACATGGCGGCTTAGAGTTGGTATATCAGCCTCGTGTTGACCTTGAAACGGGCCATGCAACCACGGTAGAGGCTTTATTGCGCTGGCCGTCGTTCCAAGCATTACAGAACGCAACTATTCCAGAGGTTATTCAGGTAGCTGAGCACACAGGCTTAATGAATGAGTTAGGCCGTTGGGTGCTGACCAAGGCGTTCCAAGACTTGCGTGATATTTTGAGCAGCGATGGCACGCCGGTGACGGTATCGGTAAACCTTTCTGCAGCGCAGTTTTCTTCGCCACGTTTGGCCGACAACTTATTGGAAATTGTGTTGGAGAACGATTTCACCCCCGAGAGGCTGGAAGTCGAGATCACAGAAACCACGGCGATGGCGGATGTGGAACAGGCCTGCAATGTTTTAACGGATTTGGCGAAGTATGGCGTTTCGTCATCGATTGATGACTTTGGTACGGGTTATTCGTCTCTCAGTTATTTAAAGCGTTTACCCGTTAGGTATTTGAAGATTGATCGTAGCTTTGTGCAGTTTGTAGATAAGAATGCAGACGATCAGGCGATTGTGAGAATGATTTTGTCTCTAAGTGAGACCTTAGGCATCCCCGCTATCGCTGAAGGTGTAGAAACGAAAGCAGAGCTAGAGTTTCTAGCCAAAGAGGGCTGTAGTCAGGTTCAAGGTTATTGGTTCGCTAAACCAATGCCTGTTTTTGAATTATCCGCTTGGATGGACACCCGAGGGGAAACTCTGGGGGCAGGAGGTTTACGAGATGCTAGTTTCTTAGAGGAAACAACGGCATTAGCCTTAAACCTTGAAAACGTTAAATAAAAAAGGCGCCATTAGGCGCCTTTTTTATTTATGAATCTTTTGTTTAGAGTGCGCGGCTGAAGCAGTTTGGCTTGCTGCTGCGATCACACTGCTTGATGACTAGACCGGTATGACCTTTATATGGGCCGCGTTCTGGGTTGTTAGCGTACCAAACAGTAGAAACACTATTGCGAGAAGTACTAACGCGAGCGAAGCCGTAGCTATTAAGGCTTTCTGCAGCCCAATCAAGCATAACTTTTTGGTCGTCTGATGCGATGCTGGCATTAACGCCGATGGCGCTAGCCACTGTTTCTGAACTGACTTGCTCGACTGGAGCTGATTTGAAGGGCAGTGCCTCGCTTACCTTGATCCAGTCACTGCCTGCGTAGCCGCTGAAGGTGGCCATGAATAGGCCGCTGACAATACCTGCTTTAACAATACCCGTGATTTTGCTAATCATTTCCCCGTTCCCCGTAAAACGTGTTTTTTTGTTTTATGGGTTTAGGATGGTTTAGCGTTTGGGCTTTATCAAAATATATTGGCTGACCGGTTGTTTAGCGACGATAAATGGTCGCTAAATTAGCTAAACGGTCTTGGTGGTGGGGTATTTGGCGCCAACCCCAGTGGGTTGGCGCGTTTTGTGGCTGTTTTCTAGCGATTGCCGCTATAGACCTTGGCTGGCGAGATACTCTTCGTAATTACCGATGTACTCAACAATGCCTTCGCCGGGCTTAATCTCGAGGATTTTGGTGGCGAGGCCGGAGACGAACTCACGGTCATGGCTTACGAACAGCACAGTGCCTTCATATTGTTCTAAGGCGAGCTGTAGCGATTCAATCGATTCCATATCCATGTGGTTGGTTGGCTCGTCCATCACCAATACATTTGGACGTTGTAACAACAGCTTGCCGTACAACATGCGGCCTTGCTCACCACCAGATAACACGTTTACAGGCTTGTCGATGTCATTGCCGCTAAACAGTAAACGGCCTAGGGTGCCGCGAATAACTTGGTCATCATCGCCCGGCTGGCCTTGTTTGCCCATCCATTCCATAAGGGTGGTGGTGCCTTCAAACTCTTCGCTGTGGTCTTGTGCAAAATAGCCGACCTCAGCATTCTCGGCCCATTTGACTGTGCCGGTATCAGCCTCTAGCTCGCCCACGAGGGTGCGAAGCAGGGTGGTTTTACCGGCGCCGTTGGGGCCGATTACCGCGATTTTCTCGCCAGCTTCTACCCAGAGTTTAAAGTCTTCGAATAGCGGGCCTTCTTCAAAACCTTTGCTTACGCCTTCAACTTCAATGGCTTGGCGGTGAAGCTTCTTGTCTTGCTCGAAGCGAATGTATGGGTTGCGACGGCTAGACGGTTTCACATCTTCTACTTTCAGCTTGTCGATTTGCTTCAAGCGAGAAGTGGTTTGGCGAGAACGCGCCGCGTTAGCTTTAAAGCGTTCAACAAAGGCCTGTAGCTCGGCAATTTTCTCTTTGTTACGCGCGTTAGCAGCCGCTTGGCGCTCTTGCGCTTGTGCAGAGGCGAACATGAAGTCGTCGTAATTGCCGGGGTAGATACGCAGCTCGCCGTAATCAAGATCTGCCATATGCGTGCAAACGCTGTTTAGGAAGTGACGATCGTGCGAGATGATGATCATGGTGCTGTTGCGTTCGTTCAGCACGTTTTCTAGCCAGCGGATGGTGTTGATGTCCAAGTTGTTTGTTGGCTCATCAAGTAGCAGGATATCTGGCTCGCCAAATAACGCTTGTGCTAGCAATACACGTAGTTTGTAGCCGGGAGCAACTTCGCTCATAGGGCCGTCATGTTGCTCGATAGGAATGCCTACGCCAAGCAATAACTCGCCAGCTTTAGATTCAGCGCTGTAGCCATCCATTTCCATGAACTTCATCTCAAGGTCAGCCACTTTCATGGCGTCGTCTTCAGACATCTCTGGCAAAGCGTAAATACGGTCGCGCTCGGCTTTGATTTCCCAAAGCTCTGGGTGACCCATAATGACGGTGTTCACCACGCTGTATTCTTCGTAGGCGAACTGATCCTGTTTTAGTACGCCAAGGCGTTCCATTGGATCTTTGCTTACGTTGCCGTGGGTAGGCTCAAGGTCGCCCGCCAGAATTTTCATTAAGGTTGATTTACCACAACCATTGGCGCCGATTAGGCCGTAGCGGTTGCCTTCACCAAACTTAACAGAGACGTTCTCAAACAGCGGCTTGCCGGTGAACTGGATAGACAGGTTATTTGCGATCAGCATGGTGGGAGCAATCTATTCGTAGGTGCAGATGTAGGCGGTATCAACTTCGATTTTTAGGTCGAAAGATTGATTGGCTTCTACAGTGAAAGTTTCGAACGGTTCAAAACTTGCCCAGTCGTCTGCGCCGGGTAGTTTTACCGTCATCTTGCCGCTCACTACTGTGATGGTTTCGAATTGGCTGGTGCCAAAGGTGTATTCGCCAGGTGCCATTACGCCAGCGGTGGTTGGCAATGTGCCGTTATGGAAGGCGATAGATTTCACCTTGCCGTCAAAGTATTCGTTTACTTGAAGCATTGTTCTTCCGTTTGAAAGAGGCGCGCAATGAGAGCCGCAGCGCCTAGGCCTAAATTTAGGGCGCGTATTATCCGGTTATTTGCCCGCGGTAGCTAGTTACAAACCGCCAATTGCCAAGGGTTTGGGCCGATGTTGTTGATAGATATGTTTTACCCAAGCTGCGCCTGGGTGGTTTTCCCAGCGTTTTTGCCATGCTTGTAACGCGGCAGGTCTAGGTTGAGGTACGGATACTGGGTATTCGTCAGGTAGTACGCACACGCCTAATACGGTTGCAGCGGTTAGATCTGCGGCGGTGAATCGCGAGCCGACCAAATACCCCGTTTGCTGGCTGAGCTCGGCGACGCGATCTAGTGCTTCTTCCGTCTTACTAAGGCTTTTGGCAATGGCTTTAGGCCATATATTCATATCTATCTTCATCACGCCTTTAATCATTGGGAAGCTAGCGCGGTAAACAGCTTGGGCTTTAGGGCTGTAGCCACTGCTAAAAAGATCAGCGGCGTAGCGGGTATCTTGTAATAGTGCGTTGAAGTAGGCGCGACGAGCATGCGCACCAATGTCGTCAAAGTAGCTTATGTGAGCCTGAATGGCTTCTCGCTGTTGCGCAGATTCTCCGTATAGCTTGAGTTCAGGCTGTTGTTTGCTAGCCCATTCCACAATCTGACTAGAGCTTTTAAATGTCCCGTCTGCGGTTTGCAGTACCGGTACAGTTTTTTGTTGCGCCTTAATCGCCAAAATAGGCACATGGGGGCCGGGTAAAATAGCTTGGCTATGGTAGTTAATGCCACAAAGGTCGAGCGCCCAGCGGGCCTTTTCTGGAAACATGGCATAGCGAAACTGTAGTAGTTTGGGCGCTGCAGAATTCGCTGCTGAGCTCTGTGACATGATGGATGACCTTCTGTAGGAACAATGGTTATGGCTCTTTCGGCCACTATATATAAATCAAATTTGAATATAACCGATATGGATCCGTCTTACTTTTCCGATCATGCCTTAACGTTGGCGCTGCACCCGTCAGAAAATGAATTAAGGATGAGGTTGCGGCTGACT
>JAPPPA010000173.1:0-18788 GCA_028817755.1 Gammaproteobacteria bacterium
ATGTGGTAGCGGTCTGCCACCGAACTCACAAAGGCTTTTTCTAGCGCCGTTTGTGTCATATCCAAGTCAGGCGTTGAAAACTCCACGCGCATAAAAAACTCGCCACCGCTCACTGCGCTGGAGTGTTGATCCAAATGCAAAATATTGGCGCCGTGGTTAAACAGAAAGCCGGTAACACTGGCCACAATGCCGGGTTTGTCTTCGCAGCGGATGGTAAGCCGCGCAGTTTGTTTGGCAGACATGATTTATTTGTTTCAAGAAAACGTGGGTGGTACTACCATAGCGCGCTTAATGCCCTCATGAATACACGCTTCCCAAAACGGCTTGAATAAATAAATGGCTAAGTTAGTTCTTGTAGACGGTTCGTCTTATCTTTTCCGCGCCTTCCACGCGCTACCACCGTTAACCAACAGCAAAGGCAATCCTACGGGCGCCGCTTATGGCGTAGTGAATATGCTGAAAAAGTTGGTGGAACAAACCGAGCCAGATTTCCTTGGTGTGGTGTTTGATGCACCCGGCAAAACTTTCCGCGATGACATGTATGAACTGTACAAGGCCAATCGCGAGTCGATGCCAGACGACCTGCGCGTACAAATCGAACCACTGCATGAGATTGTTAAAGCGCTGGGTTATCCGCTTATCGTAGAAAGCGGCGTAGAGGCGGATGATGTGATTGGTACGCTGGCTAAAACGGCGTCAGAAGCTGGCCATGAAGTGTTGATCTCTACCGGCGACAAAGACATGGCGCAGCTGGTGAATGACAAGGTCACGCTAATTAACACCATGACCAATAAAGTCATGGATACCGAAGCCGTGGTTGAGAAATTTGGTGTGCGCCCAGATCAAATCATCGACTGGCTAGCGCTGGTGGGCGATAGCGTGGATAACATTCCCGGTGTACCTAAATGCGGCCCTAAAACGGCAACTAAGTGGCTCGGCCAATTTGAAAATGTAGAAGGCGTGATGGCCGCGGCTCCCGATATGGGCGGCAAGATTGGCGAACATTTGCGTGGCGCCTTAGAGCAGCTACCGCTGAGCTACGCGTTAGCGACAATCAAGCTAGATGTGGAGCTGCCTGAGCTAGAAGGCCTATGTCAGCAAACCGAACCTGAATGGGAAAAGCTGGTTGACCTCTACAAAGAGATGGAATTCAAAACTTGGCTACGCGAAGCCTTAGAGGCGAGCCAAGGTGATGAGTTGCCAGACTTTGGCCTGGTCGCTCAAGATGCCAACGGCGAAGCGGTTGCAACGGAAGCCGCACCATTACCGGTGGCGGATGGCGACTACGATATTATTTTTGATCAAGCCGAGCTAGACGCATGGGTCGCAAAACTGGAAGGCGCTGAGCTAGTCGCTTTCGATACCGAAACCAATTCACTCGACTATATGCAGGCCGAGATTATCGGCGTCAGCTTCGCCGTAGAAGCCGGCAAAGCAGCCTATGTGCCGTTGGCGCATGATTATGAAGGCGCGCCACAGCAACTGGATCGTGATGCGGTACTGACCCAGTTGAAGCCATCGCTAGAAAACGCTGACGTGAAGAAGGTCGGTCAACACCTCAAATACGATATGCACGTGCTAGAAAATCACGGCATTGGGCTACAAGGTTTTGAGCACGACACCATGCTGCAAAGCTATGTGCTCAACGCCGGTGGCGGTCGTCATGACATGGACACCTTGGCGTTGAAATACCTTGGTCGTACCACGGTTAAATTTGAAACCATTGCCGGCAAAGGCAAGGCGCAGAAAACCTTTAATCAAATTGAGATTGATACCGCTGGCCCCTATGCGGCGGAAGATGCTGACGTAACCTTGCAGCTGCACCAGCAACTGTGGCCGCAGCTACAAGCGGAACCGGGTATGCGCCGTGTGTATGAGGAATTGGAACTGCCGTTGGCGCCGGTGCTAGAGCGTATTGAACACACCGGTGTAAATATCGACAGTCACATCTTGCTAGAGCACAGTGCAGAGATTGTCGATAAGTTGGCGGCCATTGAGCGCAAAGCGTTTGAAGAGGCGGGCTGTGAGTTCAACCTAAGCTCGCCGAAACAGCTGCAAGAAATCTTGTTTGAAAAACAGGGTATTCCGGTGATTCGCAAAACCCCGAAAGGGCAGCCGTCCACCGCAGAAGATGTGTTGCAAGAGCTAGCGCACGACTACGCGCTACCAGCGCTCATTATCGAGCACCGTGGCTTAAGTAAGTTGAAATCCACTTACACCGACAAGCTGCCACAACAGGTTGATGCCGATACTGGCCGCGTGCATACCAGCTACAACCAAACCGTAGCCGCTACCGGCCGTTTATCTTCCACTGATCCGAACTTGCAGAACATTCCCATCCGTACCGAAGAAGGCCGCCGAGTGCGCCAAGCCTTTGTGCCAGAAGACGGCTACAAAATGGTGGCGGTGGATTACTCGCAAATTGAATTGCGGATTATGGCGCACCTGTCCGGCGACCAAAGCTTGCTAGATGCTTTCGCTGAAGGCCGTGATATTCATGCTGCAACCGCTGCCGAGGTATTTGGTTTGCCAGTGGATGAAGTACCTACTGAACGCCGTCGTGCTGCAAAAGCCATTAACTTTGGTTTGATTTATGGCATGTCTGCCTTTGGCTTGGCTAAACAGCTTGGTGTTGGCCGTGGTGAAGCGCAGGAATACATCGACCTGTACTTTGATCGCTACCCCGGCGTTAAACGTTATATGGATGAGACTCGCCAAGGCGCGCATGACACAGGCTATGTAGAAACCCTAATGGGGCGTCGTTTGTACTTGCCAGAAATCAATTCCCGTAACGGCGCACGTCGCCAATACGCTGAGCGCACCGCCATTAACGCGCCAATGCAGGGTACCGCTGCAGACATAATTAAACGCGCGATGATAGATGTAGACGCATGGCTGCCAAACAGCGGTTACGACTGCAAGATGATCATGCAGGTGCATGATGAATTGGTGTTTGAAATTAAGGCTGATCAAGTCGATGCCGCGACTGCGGAAATCCAAAAAATCATGGAGTCGGCTGCCGATTTAAACGTGCCACTCGTAGCTGAGGCGGGGGTTGGAATTAACTGGGACGAAGCGCATTAGCATTTAAATGCACTGCTTTAAGTTATTGATCTTTCGATCAGTGTAACCGTTCGTCGGTTGAATTAACCACTTGGTCAGAGGGCGCTGGAATAATTGGAATAGTTAACCTATCTTTAGTCCCGCAACGCTGTGCAACTCTCTAAATACCGGAACTTGTTGCCAGACATCCGGTCAGAGAGGACTGAGTGGTTACTCCTACCACTCGCCTGTTTCCTCCCAGAGCAGGCTCACCTTGGTCCCCAAGACGAGGTGAAGTAACTCAAACCCGATGGTCCCCAAGCCATCGGGTTTTTTTTATTCTTTTTCTACGACTTTTCTTTCGGTGTTGGCTTTTCAATATTCAGCCAGCCACCAATACGCGCGTAAGCTTGATCAAGCCCAGTGCGCTTTAAAGAAGAGAACAGCTGAGCGGTTACTAAACCGTCGTATACCTTGAGCTCTTTCTGCACACCTAATAATTGAGATTTGGCTTTGCCAAACTTCAACTTGTCAGCCTTAGTTAATAAGCAATGTGCTTCTAAACCCGTATGCGCGCACCAGTCCAACATCTGTTGGTCAAAATCAGTCAATGGGCGGCGCACATCCATCATTAACACCAAACCCATCAAACTCTCGCGCTGGCGCAAATAGCCGTCGATAGTTTTGCCCCAGTCATCTTTCATATGCTCAGGCACTTTGGCATAGCCGTAACCGGGTAGGTCAACCAAGCGGCGCTCATCATCAATATCAAAGAAGTTAATGAGCTGCGTACGCCCCGGGGTCTTACTCGTGCGCGCAAGTGTGCGCTGATTCGTTAACGTATTAATTGCACTCGACTTGCCCGCATTTGATCGGCCAGCAAAGGCGACTTCAAAGCCCGCATCAGGCGGACATTGGCTTACTTTGGCTGCGCTAGTGAGAAAAGAGGCAGTTTGCAGAGGGTTATGCATTGAATAGTTTTTAGTAATAGGTATTCGACAAAAGCAGGCTTAGTGTACAATGGCGCCGCAAAATAATACTGCGTAAAAAATGCAGTTCTGACTTTAAAACCCATGGGAGCGTTGCCGATGAAACGGTTACTGCTGGCTACTGCCGCAACTCTAGGCATTCTTTCTTCAGCACATGCTGATGTATTTGTGGACGGCGACGTTGAAGCCGGTAAAACTAAAGCGGCTGCTTGTGCTGCCTGCCACGGCGCAGACGGTAATAGCGTAGTTTCTGCTAACCCTAAGCTAGCGGGTCAAAACGCTAAGTACGTTGTTGCTCAGCTTCAGTACTTCAAAACTGGCGAGCGCGACAACGCCATCATGAAAGGCATGGCGGCTGGTCTTAGTGATCAAGACATGGCTGATATCGCGGCTTTCTACGCGACGCAAAAGCCAAAAATTGGCGCAGCTGACGAAACATTGGTTCACCGCGGTGAGCAGATTTATCGTGGTGGCGACAAAGAAGCGAGCATTCCAGCTTGTATTGGTTGCCACGGCCCACAAGGTGAAGGTAACCCAGGTTCTAACTACCCAGCATTAGCTGGTCAGCACACTGACTACGTTCGTGGACAGCTATATGCATACCGTAAAGAACAACGTGTTAACCCTAAAGCTGACATCATGATGGGCGTAACACGCTACATGTCAGACAAGGACATTGACGCGGTTGCTTCATATATCGAAGGTCTTCACTAAGCACTTAGTTAAGCCTTAAGAGAAAGGCGGGCGAGGGATTTCCTTCGTCCGCCTTTCTTTTTGCCCAAAAACTACGCAATCACACGTTTTGCGCTAAAAACGCCTTGACTTAAAGCGGCCAAATCCGTTTAATAGCGCGCTCTTCAAAGACGTCCATCCGCGGACGCACCAGATGGCCTGGTAGCTCAGTTGGTAGAGCAACGGATTGAAAATCCGTGTGTCGGCAGTTCGATTCTGTCCCGGGCCACCATTTTATTTCAATGACCTACGAGATTTCACAAACCGCTGACTAAGCGGGGTCGTGCCACATTCGTGCCATTGATCCGGCTAGCGGCTGCTAGCAAATGATCTGACGCCAAATGGGCGTATCTGTGCACCATCTCAAAACTTCGCCAGCTTCCAAGCTCCATAAGCTCTTGCATGCTGGTGCCTGCTTGTACATGCCAAGAGGCCCAAGTGTGGCGTAAGTCATGCCACCGGAAGTTTTCGATGCCTGCGCGTTCTAAGGCTGCATACCATGCTTTCGTAGAACAACGTTCGACCGGCTTGTCGTTATAGGTAAATACCCATTCGTCATGCTGGCCATGTCGACGCTTCAGCACAGATAAAGCGTCGGCATTGAGTGGGACGGCAATGGCTCGTCGAGCTTTTGCCTGATCGTGATGTATCCACGCCGTACAGCGTTGCATGTCTACTTGGTCCCATCGCAAGTAAGACACGTTGGACTGTCTTAAACCCGTGGCTAACGTAAACGCAGCCATATCGCGTAAATGCGTTGGTAGTTCAAAGAGTAGGCGACTGGCTTCATCCTGTGTAATCCACCGCACGCGGCGATCAGTGATCGGAAAGAGCCTTACCTTCGGCACATGGTCGATCCATTCCCAGTCGTCTCTAGCGCGTCTCAGAATCGCTCTGATCAGCGCTAGATAGTGGTTCGCTGTTGAAGCGCTAGCATCCTTGCGCTTAATAGCTGCCACTTTGTCGATGGTCTCACGGTTGATCTGGCTTAAGTTCAGGTGGCCTAGATGCTGATCTAGCCACCGGAGTTTTGCCACATCGTTGTGATGATCGGCCTTGTGATCCGTTTCTTTAATCCACCTGATCACGGCTTCCTGCCATGATCTTTCAGGTTTAACTCCTAGCCTTTGGATCTCCCAATACCGGGTTTTAAGTCGGTCGTGGTATTCCTCAGCTAGTTGTCTGTCGGCAGTCCTAGCGCTGTGGCGTATTCGCTCCCCGTTGGGAGTAGTGAAGTCGATCCACCACGAGTTGTCGCGTTTGAATACAGACATAATGATTTCTCCTTATCTCTGCACCCAAGCGGCACCTGCCGAGAAGCAGGGTAGAGGGATCGCACATAAGCGGCAAGGTCGTCGGCTAAAAATATCCAATGTTTGCCGGGTTTTGCAGCGGGAACTAAACCCGAGCGGGCCTTGCGACATAAGACTGCAGGAGACATATGTAACCATTCTGCGGCCTCCTTAAGTGTTAGGGTCGTTGGTACGGTGTCCATTGCCCATATCCTTCTCATATGCGCAGCGAATGGCTGCGCCGGTTATCTTCCGAGCCTGTTCGCTAGTATTGTTATAAGGCAGCCCGAACTTGCGTGCTTTGTTAGCCGCGCGGTCTAGCATCCAATCTTCTAATGGCTTGTCTCCTGCTAGGTTGTTAAGCAGATGATGCTTGCGAGTAGCTACCCAAAGAGAATCCACTGCTGCGTCTGGGTCATAGATGGTTTCTACGGCCATGTGCGAAGTAACAACCCCTAACATCTGGCGGGATAACGTTTGCATACTGGGCGCGCCGTTAAGCTTTACAGGCTTGCGGTCAGCATACTCAGTGCCTATCCACTCAACTTTGCTTAGTTCTTCCCACATGGGGTGGTTAGGCCAGCGGGTTTGGGTTTGGTCAGTGTCGCTAGGAACGGTAAGCCTTAGCCATTCCTGTGTAGCGTATTCCCACAACACGCCAAGGCGAGAAAGCAGTTTGTCAGGGGTGGCAGCATCATGCTCTCTTAAGGCTTCACGCTTAAGCTGAAACTCCAAACGGTATACCGGACATTCGCCGTCCCAGCCGTTTGCAGCCCACAGGGTTTTAAGGTATTCCTTACCGCTCTTTTTGATTTCTTCCGTCTTGTCATACAGGCGGGCAGAGCGAATGCCACCAGCACCGATCATCCACCCTGTGGGAATGTTGCCTATGCTATAGCGTGATTTTTGCAGTGCGCGGGTAACCCATGCGTATTCGTCCCAGTCATGCAAGCCGTAGGGCGCTACAAAGTCCACGAAAATATCAGCACGGGAAACTTGAGCCTGATCTTCTAGTTGCCCTAGCTCGGAAATGATAGAAGCGGTTTCTTCGATGATCTGCGGCACGTTTTCCATCGCTAGCCAGTTGGCACTGACTTGGGTCGTTGCCAGTGGCAGAGATTTTGCCGATGCAGACGAAACCTTGATGAGTTGGTAGCTATCTTGCAGAACGTATTTGAACTTACCCCAGCCACGATCAGAGACTTCAAACTGATGGCCATCCAAATCTAAAACCGCCAAGGCCTTTTTGCTTTCGTCGGCTGACTGAGCAAGTCGCCGAAGTTCTGAAAGCTCGATTTCTCGATCAGAGTGCAACTGCCCGGGGAATGACAGATAAAGGCTATCTATTCCTTGTCTTAAAACCTTAAAAGGGTAATTACTGCAATTTGCAGGTGCTGTGTTACTAGGCGGCGCACCTGCCGCCAAGTGAGGTGCGCGGTCTCGCGCTGCTCGCCGCTGCACCTCGCTTGGCTGCTTGTTGTTGCTACGTTCAGGTTGTTGAGGCATTTCATGCTCCGGTTTTGTTTAAGGAGCATGAATAGTTAGGCACGGCAGGAATCCAAACGAGGAGCCAAATTTAGCTTTTTACCTCCTTGACTTTAGTCTGCCAGTCGGTAATGCCTCTTTTTAAGGCTTGTTCCGGGTCTTCGTTGTCGGCATACATTCCTAACGTATCAATCAAGATGTTTGCCGCGTCTGTTCTAGAAAGTTTTTTCCCGGCCGCGGCATAAGCAGTACTGAGAGCGAAATAGAAGAACCGTGCGTGCTTTCTTTGCCGTAAAGCTTGGTGCGGGCCTTTCAAAGCAGCAGAGTAATCGTCTAGGAATTTTGAGTCACCAGATGAGTGGGCAGTCAAAATCAAGCGTGAGAAGGTTTTGCAGGAGGCCACACTAGGATCTATTTGAACCGCTTTCAAAAAGGCTTTATGAGTGCCTTCAGCCACTAAGTCATTCATTGACATCATGTGATAGCCAATAGCTTGCGAGTTGTAGAGCAGGGCTTCGGTTGCTGGGTAAGTTAGCTTGAATGCGTCTAAGCTCGCTTTGCTCTCCGTTAAGTGGTCAAACGTAACGTTTTTTGCGAGATAGAAAATAAGACTGTGTGGAGTGCTTTCTTTAGACCTTAATTCATCTAGTGTTACTTCGTAACGTCCAGCTTTAAAAATTTCGAGAGCAGCTAGGTGTATGGGCTTTTCGTACCACGTATACCGAGGCGGCGCTTTTTGATCTATTTCCAGCTCATCTTCTGTTGTAAGGGAGGAAAAAATTTCCTTTAGCTCAGCTATGAAGCTTTCCTGCATTAAGTAAGCTTCGTAATACTTTTCTACGTTGGCTAGCAAATCTGAAATTTCTACACTATCGACACCTAACATGTTATTTCCAAGTAACTAGTAGTCTAACCAGGTGCCCGGGCAACTAAATATATTAGTTAGTAGCTCACAGTCCGTAGGGCTCGTAGCTTGAAAAGCATTATGGAATTAAGGAGCGCTGTCTTCTTTGTCTTCCAGCTTTTTTAGTTCTTGAAAGAGCAAATGAATAGAAGTAGTTGGGTTTATTGCACCAGTAGCGGAGGCATCATTTAATGCGTTTTGGGCCTTTGTTGTCGCTGAAGAAAGTTGGTCTAAAAGTTCTGAAAACAGCCCTTGAGAGGCTTTTTCGTAACTAGGTAAATACTTCCTCAGCTCTTGAATAACGACATCCGCTGGGGATTTAGCTCCGGCTTTATTAAATGGTTTTCTTGTGTAGATGAAATGCAATAGCAGCCAATATTCGAAGCAGGGAACTGATGTAATCGCCATAAACTTGTTGTCAGCATCATTTATAGCTTTTACTGTTTTATCAAAACAAGGGTGACTATCTCTGTCAAATACGCAGAAAATCAGGTCATATTCGTTCGCTTGTTTACGCTCTTCAATAGCCTGCTTTTTCGCAAACTCCCATAGGTTACTTGGAGCTGTTCCCTTAGGGCGTGAAAAGTCGACCTCTACAGATCTGAGGCGGTAGTGCTGGACAGCTTCACTAAGGTATTGAGGTTCGGTTTTTTCGCCCTCGCAAACGATTAAAACCCTCTGTGCTCTCTTTTTATTTTTTGGCTTACGCTGAAGCTGCCGTTGCGTTTTTGCCCTTCTTTTATGGAATAGGTCCTCTGAGCCCATGATTAAAGTAGCTCCGCGGGCGAAATATACGGAGTAGCTCCAAACTTCCCTGAAAGGTATGCGGCTTCTATATTTTCTCTTTGGGGGCGAACCCTGAAGTCAGTTAGGCGATATAGGTCTGTGCCTTTGTATGGCTTGATTTCACAAAACCAAATTTGGTCTCTACGAAAAATATTCTGGTTGAGTATTGAGGTCTCATGTGTAGTGAAAATCAATTGAGCTTTATTGGGGTTTGTAGCTTTGCTATGGAACAGAGACACTAAGAAACGTACAAGTTTTGGGTGTAACTGGCTATGGAGCTCGTCTATAACCAGAATGTCACCACACTGTAAGGCATCTAGCCAAGGCCCGGCGAGACTGAAGAAGCGTTGAGTTCCGTCCGACTCTTCCCCTAATGGCAGCTTCACAAGAGTGCCGTCTAAGCGTTTCCTTAATGTGGAGACCTTTTGTTTTTCTTGGCCATCTAAATTTAACCCTTGAATTAGTGCTTTACGTAGTACGTCTGGCATCTCATCAGGCATTGAATCAATCACGCTTACTTTTTCAAGCGCCAAGTCTTCAATCGCTAGATCAACATTCTTGAATAGTTTGAGAATGTTTTCTTTGCCCTCTCCTAAGCAGGCTTGAGTACTAAACTCTTCCGGCCAACCATGAATGTTTGTAATGTGTAGTTTTT
The DNA here is from genome assembly GCA_028817755.1 of Gammaproteobacteria bacterium. Taxonomy (GTDB): domain Bacteria; phylum Pseudomonadota; class Gammaproteobacteria; order JAPPPA01; family JAPPPA01; genus JAPPPA01. The sequence continues at coordinate 9,886 of JAPPPA010000173.1, forward strand.
CTACGAACCAAGCATAAACTGGCTTTAACAACTCGCTATTTAGGTTAACGGCAGTTGAAAGGAATAATGCGTTACTTCGCGTTGAGTCTAGCCAAGCTTGTTTCTGCCCTAGAAAACTGGAGCTAAATTTCCATTTGTATGTTTCAGTAGAGCTATCCCAAGCACGATTGAACCAGCTTTGTGCTTTGCCTTTAGGGTATGCGATAAGCCACTCTTCAAGTACTTGGTCTTGAGTTGTGGAAAAACCGTACTGGTACCTAACCTGTTGAGATACGAAAGTAATTTCAAATTCAGTCGGTTGATTTTCACTGGCTGCGTCTAATAGGTATGGCTTAACCCCAATTTTGGACTCTATTCCCCTCTGGGCCGAGGTCAAAACAATGTTCCGCATTGCTCCAAGGGCTTTTAATAAATTGGATTTGCCACTTCCATTAGCGCCGTAAATAACGCTAGACCTTAATAAGTCAAATTTCACCGGAGTTTCAGACTCAAAGGTATTTCCTTCGAGCTCTTTTCCGGCGGTTTTTAGCATGCTGAAAGTTTGCTGCTCCTTAATGGATTTATAGTTCGCGACGTTGAACTCTAAGAGCATGGGTTCCCCAAATTTTTAACTAAATATTTGCGGTGAACATACCACACCTAGTTAAGTATTAAACCTAATTTAGGTGTAAATATGACACTTTTTGGTTAAAAATTAACCCTAAATTGTGTTTTGAGTGCGTATGTTGCGCTGGAACCAAAATTTTCCAGATAGGTGGCAAGGTGCACTTGGGTGCGTTGAAGTACAGTTAAATGCTTGTTGAAAATCCGTGTGTCGGCAGTTCGATTCTGTCCCGGGCCACCATCTTTCCTTTATATATTTAGATTTCCATTTTTGGGATAGTTTTGCTGGTCGTTTGAATCGAACTGTGATCAACCTTCGCGGCGTTGAGCCGCTTGTTTGATGTTCGATGACCAGCGCGGTGCGCTGTTGTCTCGCTGCGCTCGACTCTGTCCCGGGCCACCATCTTTCCTTTTATCTATTTAGATTTCCATGTTTGGGAAGATTTTGCTGTTCGTTTGAATCGAACTGGGATCAATCGGCGTGGCATTGAGCCACTTGATTGGTGTTCGATGACCGGCGCTTCGCTTCGTTGTCTCGCGTTCGCTCGGCTCTGTCCTTGGTCCCCTTAGCTTTAATTTAAGTTCTTTCTATCGCATGTCTCCCTTCGGTCGGAAAATCCCATACGTTCGTCATGCCTATGTTGAATAGTTTTTCTACCAGTTTTAGATTGGAGGCATAACTACTTAAAAGAAGCGGAGGACGTATGAACCTATCTAATTGGCGTCACCTATTGGGTGCCGTCTTTGCTTTGCTGTTCTTAGCAGCTTGCCAAGGCTCGGACGATGCGCCGGGTAATAACGACTCAGATGAACCACGCGAGATATCAGATCCACCTGACGAAATGGTGATTCTGATGGAAGAGCTGCAACACATTGTTGAGCGTAGTGCGATGTTTTCCTTGCCATCTGACCCGACTACTGTGGAAGCGGCGCTAACGACATTGCCTGACGGCTTGGGTGATGTAGTTACCATGCACGCGGGCCGCTACTACAAGCGTCCTAGTGAGTTTGTGCATGGCGTGGGCGCCTTAGATGCGTTGTTGGAAGACCGCGCTAACTTGCTGCTAAGCGGCGACCAACCAACGCGTTTGTTTGAAGACAGCCAAGACGGTGAGATGTCGATTATCTTGTTGCCGGTAGATGCGACCACCGTGATTGTCATCCTGCCAACGGAAGTGGTTAAAGCAGACCCTGAAGCACCGGATATGCCGGACGGCCAAATCGACCTAAGCCAAGTGACCTACGAGATAAATGGCCGTACCCGCACTGTGCAAGACTTTATGAATAGTGGTTCTACCAACTCCATTGCTTTTGCACATAACGGTAAGTTCATTTACGAGGCTTACCAAAACGGCTTTGATGCAGATACTCGTCCGCATATGTGGTCGGTAACTAAGTCTGTCACCACGGCCTTGATTGGCATTGCGGTAGAAGAGGGTTTGGTTGACTCGATTCACGACCCAATTAAAAAGTATATTCCGGAAGCCGCCGAAACCGTTTGGGAAGGCGTAAGCATTGAAGACCTGCTGCAAATGGAATCTGGCACTTACTGGGTAGACGTACCTGTACATCAGCCGGAGCAGCTGGTGCTTATGGGCGCAGACTTTCACAGCAATGGCCTATACGGCATGACGCGTGACGAATACTTGCTCAAACTTACTCGCGTGTCACCAACAGGCGACCACTACCGTTACAACAGTGGCGACTGTCAGATGCTGGCATGGTTGTTAGAAAACGTTTACGACAAACAGTACGCCGACATCCTGTCTGAGAAATTGTGGATTCCAGCCGGCATGCAAGACGACGCGTTGGTTATGACCGATCGCCTCGGCAACACCTTCGCCTCTATGGGTTTAATGGCGACTACGCGTGACATGCTGAAATTTGGTGAGCTATTCCGTAACGGCGGCCGCACTGTAGATGGCAAACAAGTTGTGCCAGAAGCTTGGACCGAAGCGTCACATAACTACGACAAAGCTAATGGTGGCGGCCCGCGCGGTTACATGTGGCCACACTGGGGCGGTGTGGAATCAGGTAACTACACTGCTGCAGGCTATGCACACCAGCGTGTAGGCGTTGCACCGTCAATGAACCTTGTTGGCGTGCGTTTTGGCAATGACCCAGGCGAAAGCATGGCACCTAAAGAGTGGGAAGCCATGATGAATGCCGTAGGTGCCTTCTTAGAAGAAAGCATCGGCCAATAACCGCCAAGCGCTTCGTTTAAAGGCCCAGAGTGCTAGCTGCGCTCTGGGCTTTTTCTATTGGGCCTTTTCTATTTCGGCATCGTCCCCATCTGTAATCTATAAACTTCTATGGTTACGTTTGTCCTACTATTAGCGGCAAACAGATTAGGTACAGAGTTGTGGAAAGTTACGAAGCATTAATTGCCACGCTATCGCTCACCATGGGCGCGGCGTGGGCCAGTGGCATTAATTTATATGCCGCAATGGCAACCTTGGGTTGGCTGGCTATGAACGGCCAAATTGATTTGCCACCCGATTTAGAAATTTTGGCTAACCCGCTCGTGTTCGGCGCGGCTGGCATTATGTATGTGGTGGAATTCTTTGCCGACAAAATCCCCGGTGTGGATACCGCTTGGGACGGCCTGCATACCTTTGTGCGTATTCCCGCAGGCGCCATGCTAGCAGCCGGCGCAGTAGGCGATGTAAACGTGGCGATGGAAACCGCCGCGGCTATTTTAGGTGGTGGTTTAGCGGCGGGTGCACATGCAACCAAAGCCGGTACCCGTGCCTTAATTAATACCTCACCAGAGCCCGTTACCAACTGGACAGCGTCTTTAACCGAAGATGCCATGGTGATTGGTGGCCTATGGACGGCGCTCAACCATCCATTGTGGTTCCTAGCTGGCTTGGTGGTATTTATCCTATTAATGATTTGGCTATTGCCAAAAATTTGGGCCGGCCTAAAGGCCGTTTTCCGTGCGATTGGCCGTTTCTTTGGGCGTGAATACCCAGAGGAAGATGAAGCCAAAGCCCCTGAAACCAGCCCCTCAACCAATCAAACGCAAAGCTAAGTTATGCCGAATTTAGGAGACTCACTGGAACTGCCTTGCGGCGTTACCATTCCAAACCGCTTTCTAAAGTCAGCCATGACCGAAGGCCTAGCCACACCAGAAGGCAATGCCACTGAGCGCCACGCCAACTTGTACCGCAACTGGTCTGAGGGCGGCGCGGGTGTTTTGCTCACTGGTAACGTTATGGTTGATCACCGTTATTTAGAACGGCCCGGCAATGTCATTATTGACAACAACGGCGGAGAAGAAGACCTAAAAGCTTGGGCCAAAGCCGGTACCGCCGCAGGTAATCATTTGTGGATGCAGATTTCTCATCCGGGCCGCCAATGTGCCCGTATTGTTACCAACCAGCCGGTATCGCCGTCGGATGTACAGCTCAGCTTACTTGCTAACTTTGGTAAGCCACGTCCGCTAACGGCAGGTGAAATTCCCCGTGTGATTGAGCGTTACGCCCATGTGGCCGCTAAAGCCCAAGAATGCGGTTTTACTGGTGTGCAGGTGCATGCGGCACACGGTTATCTAATTAGCCAATTTCTGTCGCCACTTACCAATCAGCGAACCGACAAATGGGGCGGTAGCTTAGAAAATCGTGCACGCTTCTTATTAGAGGTTGTACGCGCAGTACGCGCCGCCGTTGGGCCTAAATTCCCGGTAGCGGTAAAACTCAATTCATCAGACTTCCAAAAAGGCGGCTTCAGCTTAGAAGAAAGCCAGCAAGTTGCCGCATGGTTAGATGAAGAGGGTGTCGACCTATTAGAGCTTTCTGGCGGCACGTATGAGCGCCGAGCATTGTTTGGCGAAGAAAAAGACACCGACACCAACGGCGAAAAGTTACGTGAAAGCACCGCGAAACGCGAAGCCTTCTTCTTGCAATACACAGGCGCTATTCGCAGCGCCTGCAAAATGCCTATCGCCGTTACCGGCGGCTTCCGCTCACGCGAGCTAATGAAGAAAACCTTAGACTCGGGTGAGGTTGATGTCATCGGCGTAGCGCGCCCACTCTGTGCACAGCCAGATGCCGTTGCACGCCTAATTGAAGGCAACCTAGATCGCGTGTCAGAAGTCGAACATGACCTTCGCCTAGGCAATGGTTGGCTTGGCCCTAATAGTCGTTTCGACAGCATTAAGGGCCTAAATGCCCAAGCCGCTGTGGCGTGGTTTTATCGCCAAATTATTGCGATCTCAGAGAACAAGCCGGTACGTGAAAACCTAGGTGCATGGCGTGCACTTTGGGAGCATATGCGCGACGAATATCGCATTGGTTTTAAATACCGTAAGGCGCGTAAGCAACGCGCTTAGGTGTTGCCGCTAGGCGCGCTTGCTGTTGTAAAAGCGCGCCAGTTTTCTGTCAGATGTATTCAGCGCAAACAGCGCGTGCATGATCAGCCAGCCCGCAATAATGTTAATGCGCCAGCGCCCATGAAAACGGCGCGACGAGGTTGTTAAGCTGGTTTTGGTAATGCATACCGTTGGGCGCGGGTGTTCTTGCATTCGCATCGCCAGCTCATAGTCTTCCATTACCGCGAGCGGGCGAAAGCCGCCCATTTCTTGGTACACATCGTGGCGAATAAACATGCCGGAGTCGCCGTAATACAAACCCTTGGCACGTATCCAAGCGTAAAAACTCGTTAACCAGCGGCTAAAGCCATCGTTGCCGTCAAACTTAAGGCTGAAGTTACCGCCTAATGCATCTGGCTGCTGTTTCAGTATTTCAGAAATACGCTGCAAGCCGTCTTTTGGCACGGCGCAGTCGGCATGCAGAAACAGTAATACCTCGCCACGACATTGATTCGCGCCCGCTATAAGCTGCTTTCCACGGTTGCTTTCTGTACGTAATACCTTTGCCCCCAGTTGCTTAGCAACGTCAGCGCTGCCGTCGTTACTATCGCCATCTACTACGATGATTTCATAGGGCTTTTCTGTGCCACCCAATAACTGCGGCAGTAGGCGGCGTAAGTTGTCCGCTTCGTTCAGTACGGGAATAACAACCGAGATCATGGCGCTATGCGGGTTAGCCTTAGGTTACGTACTTGCGCTACCGATCGTCCGCCATGGCCGTCGTTATCGGCAGAAATTACTAAATAAATTCGGTCGTTTACCTCCGTAAGCAAATTAGAAATGGCGTCATTTACGTTCACGGTTTGTTGCTGCCATTCCATTGCCGTAGCGCCTGCTGCGGCAATAGTGATCAAGCCGCGGCCCTCCGGTAGGTGCGGGTTGGCAAATTCAGACCCAACGGTTTCCGTGCCGCCCCAAGACCAAGTCAGCATAAAGCCGGGGGTAGGAATTCCGAAGAGTTTGGCGAGTCCGCCCTTAAACCAGCCAACAGACTTGCGGTCATTAATCCAAAGGTGCACCGCCAACGGGCGGTCGTCCGCTTCAGTGGTATTGGTAGCCACTGCTTTCGTGCTTTCTAATACACGCCATTCCCAGCTGAGTTGCCAATTCGCTTTGTCTAGCTGTTTGGCAGAAAGCAACTTCCGGTAATAGAAATCAGCACTGTTGTCGGAACGTACCGTTAAAGTTTCTCCGTCGGCCGTGTATTCGTTACTAGCGGTTTCTGGCAGCTCTAGTTGTTTCCATTTTTTCTCAAAGCCGATGGCCGCAGGGTTGGCTGCGGCAACACCGCAAACCAATAGGGCAAACAACAATAAGCGGGAACTAATCACCAAAGCGCCGTCTCTTCTAGCTAATAACCTTAATCGCTTAAGGGTAGACCTAAGTGACAGCGATAGTTCATCCAAACCGGAGCAAGCATGGCCGGGTTAAAAATTTCTAATCTCATGAATGCCGTCGCCTTGCCGCGAAAAGCGCATAGCCAATTCTCAATCAGCGTAGACGAGAAAACCCATGCCGCTCGTCTGCTGCATGTGCTGGCAGAGGGCGAACAAGTCGCCAGTACCATTGCGCTAGAACAAGCCAAGCTTTGCCGCCACTCAGAACACCCAAGGCTAGCCAAGTTTCTAAAGCAGCAATCCCGCCAAGAAAAATTCCATCAACTCGCGTTTGAGCGCGGCGCTAATTGGCTCGCGCCTAAAGAGCATTCGGGCTATCGCCCCGTGTTTACAGAGCTAGAGAATAAACTCAAGCAAGATATACAAAACCAAGACATGACTAGCTCAGTCGTCGGTCTGCAAGTTGCGCTAGAAGCCCTCGGCGACGCCTTCCTAGAAACGCTTTCTGCCCGAATGGAAAAGCGCGCCATGGGCTTAGATAGCGTAATGCACCTCATCATTCACCAAGAAATCGCCCACCAAAATTTCGGTAAGCGCTACCTAAGTAAATACGCCGACCGCCAAGATATTTCACTCCTAACCGCCGACTATATGCAGATCATTGATAACGCCATTTCTGCCTTTCAAAGTAGCCTGCACGCAATTGATATTGATGATGCGCCGTACCGGACAGCGGTAAATCAGCAGTTGTACAATGCGATTGAAATATCTAGGTGATGGGCTGAGGAGCTAAAGGGCTTAGCCTCTTCAGGCTCAGGCCTCCACAGGTAGTAGTTTGGCCGCAACTCTTGGAGAAAACTTATGTCCAAAGGCCGCCCACCCAACAAGAAGGCGTTTGATTGCTGTTCGACGTATCACACTAAATTGGTTTTACGAGCGGCAATAATTGTGTTGATTTGGTACGTTCTAACCTACTTTTTCGAGGTCGAAGAAAGATGGCTGCTACTGGTGGGGGTTTATCTTGTGGAAAGCAATATTGCTGACTTTTTTGGCGAACGAAAATCTTTACCCGCGGGGTCACTTAAAGATTCTATGTCACCCGAAGTGTATATGAGGTTTTATTACCCATTCATGAACGGAACGGTTTTTTTAATTGGGTGTTCAATTGTCTTTCTGATAGTTAGCAAATAGAGAATTAAAGGGGTGCCCTTTTATTTCCTCTTCGCGCCTAGTGTCTTTTAGGGAAATATTAATTAAAGGGCTCTGACCCCTTTAGCTGAAGGGGATAACAAAAGCCGTGAATGAACTAATAGCTGACCTTATGTGGGGATGAGATTTTGATAAGTAGACAGTGCCAAGTATGTTCAGGGAAAGTGATACGTAAGTATGGCCTGTTAAAAGAAACGAGGTATGAGTGTGAAAGTTGTGGCGTCAAATACCGGGTCTCGTCTTTGGCTAAATGGTTGGCACTATTCAGCTTTGTTATGGCGCTTCCCGTATATTTGTTGCTATCTGCATTGATCAGCTTTTGGGGCGCGGTTCTTGTAACTTTTGTAATGCAAATCGTTGTTTACGAAGCTATTTTGTATCTTGGAATTGTTGAGTAATTAAAGGGCTCAGAATTAAAGGGCTCTGACCCCTTTAGCTCTATCGATATTGATGATGCGCCGTACCGCGAGGCGGTAAATCAGCAGTTGAGCAACGCAGTTGAAATAGTGGGATGATGAGTTAATAAGGTTTAGGAAAATTTGGGTATGGGAAAAAGCATTGCTATAGCTTTAACTTTTCCAATTATTGGCAAGGGTTTTTCTTTTAAGAGGTTAATGTATTTGTCGCTACTGGTACTGACTGCCTGTAGTCGTCAGCCTTTTGAAGGCCCTGAAGGACAACCTACCCAGCTCTACGATATCCAGCACCAACTTTCCTTTGAAGAAAAATTACGAGAGAGAAAAATTCCTTTTTATGAAGACGATATGGGTTTCATACGTTTTCCTCTGAAGCATCAAGCTGAAATATTCAGTATTAAACGAGAAGTAGTGTATGGAGAGACGCTTAACTTTAATAATCTTGAGTCAATGGTTGTGACCTCTGAGGGTATGTTGGAGATTTACCGCGATTACTTAGATAGTGCTGGAATTTCATATACCGTAAACCGTAATAATGGCCGGGACTCCTTTATCTGGAGTCAAATTGACGGTCCTCGAGTCGATGAAATAAGACAGAAAGTAATGCAGGAGCAGCTTATTAGATAAGCCTCAACTTTAAGCTGCTCTCGTCAGAAGAATATTGTGGGAAACAGAATAACTGGGGTCGGAGTTCTATCTTGCCCAACAAAAAAAGCCCAGACAAATGTCTGGGCTTTTTAGTGTTTGGTACCAGAGGCCGGACTCGAACCGGCACGCTTTTAAGGGCGGGGGATTTTGAATCCCCTGTGTCTACCAATTTCACCACTCTGGCAAAGCGAGCGGCGCATTATATCAGCGAGTTTGGATGCGTCAACGGGAGGTAAAAGACTTTTTGTTCTGCACCTAATGTCGCGTTCAAAAAATGATCAGAATGTCAGCTTCCCTCGTAGTGATACTGCCTTAGTT
>JAPPPA010000173.1:18798-24225 GCA_028817755.1 Gammaproteobacteria bacterium
GTACCAGAGGCCGGACTCGAACCGGCACGCTTTTTAGGGCGGGGGATTTTGAATCCCCTGTGTCTACCAATTTCACCACTCTGGCGTAGCTGCGTTTTGTGCTTCGCTGCAGCGTGCGAAGGCCGCGCATTATAGGCAAGCGCGGGCGGTTGTCCAACTGTTTTTGGCGCTTAATTTGCCTTGGCCGTGGTAATATCGCGCGCCTTGTATTTGTTGCTTAGCCCTTACGCCTTAAGCGTCCCCTTATGCATCGAAGCGATTTCCATTTTGATTTACCCGACGCTCTGATTGCGCAGCAGCCGTTAGCTGAGCGCACGGCGAGCCGTTTGCTGTGTTGCGACAAAGCAACAGGTGCCGTGGCAGCCAAACACTTTGCTGATATTGAGCAGCTGTTACAGCCAAACGACTTGCTGGTGTTAAACAACACCAAGGTGATTAAGGCGCGTTTGTTCGGCCAGAAAGCCACCGGTGGCAAGTTGGAAGTGCTGGTTGAGCGCGTGTTGTCTGACACCGAAGTATTGGCCCATGTGCGCTGCAGTAAATCGCCTAAAGATGGCGGGGTGTTAACGCTAGAAGGGCAGGTGAATGGGACCATGCTCGGCCGCGAGGGCGAGCTGTTCCATTTGCGTTTTGATTCACATCCCGTGTTTGAAGCACTAGAGCAATACGGCCATATGCCGTTACCGCCGTATATTGAGCGTGAAGACACCGCTGAAGACGCCGACCGCTATCAAACCGTGTTTGGTGAAGTGCCGGGCGCGGTGGCCGCGCCAACCGCAAGTTTGCACTTCGATAACGAGTTACTCGAGCGCGTAAAAGCCAAAGGCATTAATACCGCCACGGTGACATTGCATGTGGGTGCGGGCACGTTTCAGCCGGTGCGAGCCGATGATATTCGTGATCACCATATGCACGCCGAATGGTTGCAAGTGAAACAAGATGTGGTGGATGCCGTAGCCGAAACCAAAGCTAAAGGCGGCCGCGTGATTGCGGTGGGTACAACGGCAGTCAGAAGCTTAGAAAGCGCCGCGCAAGCAACCGGCAGTTTGCAGCCGTTTACTGGCGACACGCGCCTGTTCTGCTATCCCGGTTATGAATTTAAGGCGGTGGATGCCTTGATTACCAACTTCCACCTGCCAGAAAGCACTTTATTAATGCTGGTCTGCGCCTTGGGCGGTTACGAGCATATGATGAATGCCTACCGCCATGCGGTAGCGCAGGAATACCGTTTCTTTAGTTATGGCGATGCCATGTTTATCTCGTAAGGGCATATGTGATGAGCCATATGGAATTTGAACTAGACAATACCGACGGCCAAGCTCGCCGTGGCCGTTTGAAGTTTCCGCGCGGCGTGGTGGAAACGCCGGCGTTTATGCCCGTAGGCACCTACGGCAGCGTAAAAACCATGACGCCAGAAGAAGTGGAAGCCATTGGTGCCGACATTATTTTGGGCAATACCTTTCACCTGATGTTGCGCCCGGGCACCGAGGTGATTGAGGAACATGGCGACTTGCATGACTTTATGCGTTGGCAAGGCCCAATCCTGACCGACTCAGGTGGCTTCCAAGTATTTAGCTTGGCCGAGCTGCGTAATATCAGTGAAGACGGCGTGCGCTTTAAATCGCCAGTGGATGGCTCGCAAATCTTTCTTGATCCAGAACGCTCTATCGACGTTCAGCATAAACTCGGCTCAGACATCATCATGATTTTTGACGAGTGCACGCCTTACCCTGCCACTGAGAAGGAAGCCGCAGATTCCATGCGTTTGTCTTTAAAGTGGGCCAAACGCAGTAAAGACGCCCATGGCGAGCACCCTTCAGCGCTGTTTGGCATTGTGCAGGGCGGTATGTACGAAGGCTTGCGTAGTGAGTCTGCCGAAGGTTTGATGGATATTGGCTTTGACGGTTATGCGATTGGCGGTTTGTCTGTTGGCGAGCCGAAAGACGACCGGGATCGTGTACTGAGCCACACCACGCCTAAACTGCCTGAAGACAAGCCGCGCTATTTAATGGGCGTGGGCAAGCCAGAAGATATTGTGGAAGCGGTGCGCCGTGGCGTGGATATGTTTGATTGCGTGATGCCGACCCGTAACGCGCGTAATGGCGACCTGTTTACCGCAACGGGCAAGGTGCGACTGAAAAATGCCAAGCATTTGAAGAACACCGGGCCGATTGAAGAAGATTGCGATTGCTACACCTGCCAAAACTACAGTGTGTCTTACCTAAAACATTTAGACCGTTGTGGTGAAGTGCAAGGTTTGCGTTTAAACACCATTCACAATCTGCGTTATTACCAACGCCTGATGCAGGGCTTGCGTGACGCGATTGCGGCGAACGAATTAGATAGCTTTGTGTCTGATTTTTACGCCAAACGTGAGCTGCCTGTACCGCCGTTGTAACACGGCTGATTTTGCTGGCAGGTCGTACCCAAGTTGTCATGTTTGCTATGGCATAATGCGGCGGCTTGTTTTTTGCTTAAACGCCCTTATCTGTTTAGGCACATGCTGGTTTTCCAGTCCCTGAATTTAATTGAGTCTGATACTTAAACACTATGAACGCTTTACGTCTTTCTCTTCTGGCTGCGGTTGCGGCTGTTGTTTCTACCCCTGCTTTGGCGGCTTCTCCACAAGAGCCAAGCGCACTCATGACCTTTGGTCCATTGGTTGTGCTTTTTGTAGTGTTTTACTTCTTGTTGATTCGCCCTCAGCAAAAGCGTCAGAAAGAACACAAAAACATGTTGGACGCACTGAACCGTGGCGACGAGGTAGTTACCCAAGGCGGTTTGGCTGGCAAAGTCACGGATCTAGACGACAGCTTTGTAAGCGTAGAAATTGCTGAAAACACCGTTGTTAAAGTGCAGCGCCACGCAGTTGGCAACGTGCTACCTAAAGGCACCCTAGGCGCTAAGCCTGGTAAGTAAGCAGATATACGCAAACGGCCCTGAATAGGGCCGTTTCACTTTAGTCACTCTTTCAGCTCGTATTCGGTCCTGAATCATGCTTAATCAAAACCCACTGTATCGGTGGTTTCTATTTCTAGCGGTTGTTATTGGCGGCACTATTTATGCGCTGCCAAACGTATTTGGTGAACAGCCTGCTATTCAAGTTTCGCGCGCAGGTGGTGCTAATGACCGCCTTGTAGAGCAAGTACGTACCATTGTTGCCGATGCTGGCTATGAAGCTACGTCAGTAGCGCTGGAAGAAGGCTTACTGCTAGCACGCTTTGACGATACCGAAGTGCAGCTTGCTGCGGCTGATGCGCTGCGTGAAGGGCTTAGCCGAGATCACGTAGTTGCGCTAAACATGGCGCCACGCACACCCGATTGGCTACGTGCCTTTGGTGCTGAGCCGATGTCTTTAGGTTTGGATTTGCGTGGTGGTGTTCACTTCTTAATGGAAGTGGATATGGACTTCGCACAAGAGCAAGCCTTGGACCGTATGGCTCTGGACCTACGCAAAGCTTTTCGTGAAGAGCGTATTCGCTATAAGCGTGTGGAGCCGGCTAAAAATAGTGGTGGTCACTACATCGAAATTATTTTGCGTAATGATTCAGACAATGAGCGCGCTGCCAAAATCGTAAAAGATGAAGTGCCTGAGCTGGCTGTGCCGACAACCGAGCAGCTTGAAGAACTGAAACTAAGCTCCTCCGACGGCATTTATACCTTGTCGCTAGAAGAGCAAGAGCGCCTTCGTAAGATGGCGTTAGAGCAGAACATTACTACCTTGCGTAACCGTGTGAACGAGCTTGGTGTGTCTGAGCCGTTGGTTCAGCAGCAGGGTAAAAACCGCATCGTGGTTGAGCTACCGGGCGTACAAGATACCGCGCAGGTTAAAGAGTTAATCAGTGCTACCGCGACTCTAGAATTTCGCATGGTAGACGACAACCACAATGCGATGACGGCACAACGCCGTGGTCGTGCGCCAGCGGGCACTAAGCTCTACGAAATGCGTATGGGCGGCCCAATTTTGCTTAAGCGTGATGTGATTGTGACCGGCGACCAGCTGGTAGATGCCACCGCGACGATTGAGCAAGACTCTGGCCGACCAGCCGTAGGCGTCACGCTGGATAGCAGTGGTGCTCGCCGTATGGGTAAAACTACCCGCGATAACGTTGGTAAGCGTATGGCGGTGGTCTTTATTGAATACAAATCTGAAATTCGTGAGCGCAACGGCGAAGAAGTACGTATTCAAACCAAGGAAGAAGAAGTGATTAACGCCGCGAGTATTCGTGAGCCGTTTTCTAAAAACTTCATCATTACCGGTTTGGAACACACCGAAGCCAGCAACCTAGCGCGTTTACTACGTGCCGGTGCGCTAGCGGCGCCGATTTATATTGTTGAAGAACGTACCGTAGGCCCAAGCCTTGGTGCTGAAAACGTTGAGCAAGGCTTCTCGGCGGTTGCTATCGGCTTCTTGATGGTGGTGATCTTTATGGTGATTTACTACCGCGCCTTTGGCCTAGTGGCAGATATGGCGTTGTTCTTAAACCTTGTGCTGATTATTGGTGTTATGTCGCTCATGCAAGCGACACTAACCTTGCCGGGTATCGCCGGTATCGTATTAACCGTTGGTATGGCGGTAGATGCCAACGTGCTTATCTTTGAGCGCATACGTGAAGAAATAAGAGCGGGAACGCCCGTGCAAACGGCGATTCATGCGGGTTACGAGAAAGCGTTCTCAACCATTGCTGATGCTAACGTCACTACTTTGATTGCTGCCGTGGTGCTATTTGCCATGGGTAGCGGTCCGATTAAAGGTTTCGCGGTGACGCTGGCGATTGGTATTGCCACGTCGATGTTTACGGCCATTATTGGTACTCGCCTTGTGGTGAATGCCGTTTATGGCGGTCCTAACAACAAACGCTTGCCAATTTAAGGAGCTGAATCATGCAATTTTTAAATAAAGATACGCATATCGACTTCATGGGTAAGCGCAAGCTTGCGGTTGTGGTTTCGTTTGTTTTGATCTTCATCAGCATCGGCTCGTTAGCGACCCGTGGCTTGAACTTCGGTATCGACTTTACCGGCGGCACCTTGGTTGAAGTCGGCTATAGCGAAAACGTTGAACTCACGCCGGTGCGTGAAGGTTTAGCAGCAGCAGGTTTTGGTGATGCGATTGTGCAGCACTTTGGTACCGCTAAAGACGTGCTTGTTCGCCTTCCACCACAAGCGGAAGCCACTACAGCAGAAATTAGTACCCGTGCCTTAGAAGCGCTAGAGCCGCTAGCGGCGGATATGACCATGCGTCGTGTTGAATTTGTCGGCCCGCAGGTGGGTGAAGAGCTCACGGAGCAGGGTGGCTTGGCCGTGTTGTTCGCCTTGGGCGCGATTCTGATTTACGTTGCTTTACGTTTTGAATGGCGTTTTGCGATGGGTTCTGTAGCGGCGTTAACGCATGACGTATTGATTACGCTGGGTGTGTTCTCGTTG
>JAPPPA010000173.1:24235-32868 GCA_028817755.1 Gammaproteobacteria bacterium
AACGGTATTGGCAGCCATACTGGCGGTGATTGGTTACTCGCTGAACGATACCATCGTGGTGTTTGACCGGATCCGTGAGCGCTTCCGCGAAATGCTGAAGTCAGAAACGATCGACGTTATGAACCTGTCGATCAACCAGACGCTGGGTCGTACTATCATGACCTCTTTAACCACCTTGCTTGTGTTGCTGGCGCTGTTCTTCTTAGGCGGTGAAGTGATTCACGGCTTTAGTATCGCCTTGCTGGTGGGTGTGGTTGTGGGTACTTACTCATCTATCTTTGTGGCTTCAACCTCAGCCTTGGCTTTGGGTGCTACCCAAGAGAACTTAATGCCGGTAGAAGTTGAAGGCCAAGAGTTCGATATCAACCAAATGCCATAGCGCGGATAAGCGTTTAGGCATAAAAAAGGCCGCCTTCGTGTAAACGAGGCGGCCTTTTTAGTGTTTGCGACTAGGGTTTGTAGGTCGGCTAATGCTTAGCGCAACTCACTCGGCACATGTGGGCCAATCATTTTCATCAATGCGGCTAGCGTACGCGCGTTGCCTGCCACAATATGGCCGCGCTTAAGGTCTAAGCTAGCACCGCTAATGTCGGCCACCATGCCGCCTGCTTCTTTAATCATCAAAGCGCCAGCAGCAATGTCCCAAGGTTTTAGGCCAAGCTCCCAGAACGCGTCTAAGCGGCCAGCGGCTAACCAGGCAAGGTCAAGCGCAGCAGAGCCAGGGCGACGAACGCCAGCGGTGTTCTTCACGACTTTCTTCAGCATTGCCATATAGGCGTCTAAATGCTCAAAGTTGCTGAAAGGAATACCGGTGCCGACGAGGCCTTGCTCTAGGTCACGGGCTTGGGTCACGCGAATGCGTTTGCCATCTAATTGAGCGCCGCCGCCACGTACCGCGGTGAATAGCTCTTGGCGTAGCGGGTCGTAAATCACGCCTACTTCTAATTGGCCGTTTACCGCAAGGGCGATAGAAACCGCAAATTGAGGGTTGTCGTGAATAAAGTTGGTGGTGCCATCTAGCGGATCAATAATCCACTGATAGTCGCTGTCTGGGTTGCCAGACGAGCCATGCTCCTCGCCAAGAATAGCGTGGTCTGGATAGGCTTGAAGAATGGTATCGACAATGACTTGCTCAGCCGCACCATCTACTTGCGTGACGAAGTCGTTTAAGCCCTTTTGGGCAACTTTAGTGGTTCCACCGCGCATCATATGGCGCACGATTAGGTCGCCAGCAGCGCGTGCAGCACTGACGGCAATATTTAGCTGAGCTCGCATTGTTAAAGATCTCTAATAATGAAAAACAGCCGCACGACATGCGTTTGGCTTTATTAGTGGCGCGCATTCTATCAAAATGCGCGCCTAATTTTTGAGATAGCGCTTTGCAGATGAATTTAAAGCCCGTCAACGTACGTATTGTATTGGTTGAAACCACCCATTCCGGCAACATTGGTGCCGTTGCGCGCGCCATGCGCAATATGTGTTTGACCGAGTTGGTGTTGGTTAATCCACGTAAATTTCCGCATCCGGATGCGGTAGCGCGTGCCTCCGGCGCGTTAGCGGAATTGGATAACGCCAAAGTGGTGAACTCATTAGAAGAAGCGATTGCTGGCTGCCAATACGTGTTTGGAACTACGGCCAGAGAGCGTGGTCTTGAATGGGCACCGGCTACGCCGCAAGAAACGGCGGAGACGATTGTGTCTGCGGGCGAAGACGCGCATTGCGCGATTGTGTTTGGCCGTGAGCGTTCAGGTCTGACCAATGAAGAAGTGGAAATGTGTACCCATGCGGTGCAGATTCCCACTAACCCGGATTTCAGCTCGCTGAACTTAGGTATGGCTGTGCAAGTTGTGTCTTACGAGCTCATGAAAGCGCGTGGCGGTAAAGTTAGCCAAGCTAAACCAGAAGTGGAGCCAGCCCCGGCAGAAGCCTTTGAGGCCATGGTAAAGCATATGGAAGAGGCGATGACGCACTCCGGCTTTTATGACCCGGAAGACCCGCGTATGACGCAACGCCGTATGCGCCAGATATTCCGCCAAGCGAATTTAGATGCGGCGCAGGTGAATATGCTGCGTGGCATGTGGAATTCGGTGCTGCAGCTGCCTAAAGGCCCGCATAGCAAAAGCTAGGCGACGTCTGTGCGCTAGCGGCTCGGCGTTGCTGTTCGCTTATGTACAATGCGTACACCGCGCTCACAGCGCCTTGATCCGCAAACGCACAGCCGCCGCTGCGATATGCATTGTTCGGAATTGCCCTCGGGCTATAATGTTGTCCTTATAAATTACTGAAATAATTATGTTTTCCCGACTTCGCGAAGATATCAGCTGCGTTTTTGACCGCGACCCGGCCGCTCGTACGGCATGGGAGGTCTTTACCTGCTACCCCGGTTTGCACGCCTTGCTGATGCATCGTTTCGCGCATTGGCTGTGGAACAGTGGTTTGAAATGGCTCGCGCGCTTGGTCTCGCATCTATCACGCTGGTTTACCGGTATTGAAATTCACCCCGGCGCAACCATTGGCCGCCGTTTCTTTATTGACCACGGCATGGGCGTGGTAATCGGTGAAACCGCCGAGATTGGCGATGACGTTACCTTGTATCACGGTGTCACCTTGGGCGGCACCAGCTGGGACAAAGGTAAGCGGCACCCAACGCTAAAAGACGGCGTCGTCATCGGTGCTGGCGCGCAGGTGCTTGGCCCGATTGTGGTAAATAAAGGCGCTCGTGTTGGTTCAAACTCGGTGGTGAATAAAGACGTCCCGCCCGAAGCGACTGTGGTCGGTATTCCAGGCCGCATTGTGAAAACCGAAGTGGTTGTCGCAGAGCGTCACCAGAAAATGGCCGCGCGTATGGGCTTTGATGCCTATGGTTTAACTAAAGACGCGCCTGACCCGGTTTCTAATGCCATTCATAGCATGCTTGATCATATTCAAGCGCTCGACGAGCGTGTCGACACCATGTGCAAAGCCATGCAGTCGATGGGGCAGCAAATTCCAGATGCAGATCTACCGGATCTAAGCGGCTGCGATTTAGACGACGGTTCAGACGCCAACCCCGGTTGGGATCCAAACAAGGTTGACCGTTAAAAAGTCCCTCGCCCTTCAGGGAGAGGGATTTAGGGAGAGGGTGCCTTTTAATCCATGCCCATTTATCTAGACAATAACGCGACTACGCAGCTTGATGCCCGAGTGCTCGAGGCGATGACGCCGTGGTTGTCTGGCCCCTTTGGCAACCCTTCCAGCGTGCATCGTTTTGGCCGTTTAGCACGGGGCGCGATTGATACTGCACGCCAGCAGGTGGCTACGTTAGTGGGTGTGTCGCCAGATCAAATCACCTTTACCAGTGGCGGCACTGAGGCCAACAATATTGCTTTGCAAGGCGTGCTTTCTGCTTCGCCAGTTAAGCGTCTAGTGGTTAGTCCAACGGATCACCCCTGTGTGGTCGAGCCAGCTGAAATGTTGGCTGAACGTGGCGCTGAAGTAGATTGGCTGCCGGTGACAAACCACGGTGTGGTTAGCGCGGCTGATTTCGCTGCCAGCCTCAGCAAACCTGCGGCTTTGGTTTCCATCATGCTCGCCAACAATGAAACTGGATTGATCCAAGACATTCCCACTTTGGCCGCTATTGCGCGGGAAAGTGGCGTGCCGCTGCATTGTGATGCGGTGCAAGCCGCCGGCAAAATTCCCGTCAGTTTTAGTGAGTTGGGTGTGCAGCTAATGTCGCTGTCGGCGCACAAAATTTACGGCCCCAAAGGCGTTGGTGCCTTGGTGTTAGATAAAGCCGTTGATATTAAACCGATTGTGCAAGGTGGCGGCCAGGAGCGTGGCTTACGTGCCGGTACCGAAAACGTTGCCGCCATTGCTGGTTTTGGCGCTGCGGCAGAGCTGGCGCTGGCAGAGCTAGAGGAACGCCGTGCTGCGTCACAGGCTTTGATTGACCAGCTAGATACCGGTTTGGCGACGATGCCGCAGATCACAGTGTTTGCTGACGGTGAAACACGCTTACCCAATACGCGCCAGTTCGCATTGGCTGGTTGGGAAGGCGAGGCCTTATTAATGGAGCTGGATCGCCGTGGTATTGCTGTATCCAGTGGTTCTGCCTGTCATAGCGGCACTGGCGAGCCGAGCCACGTGCTGATGGCGATGGGTATTGATCGTGACGTGGCGTATGGCGCTATTCGTGTTTCGCTGGGTGTTCACAATACCTCTGCGGAAATTGACACTTTGTTGCAAACCTTGCAAGAGCTTGCCCGATGAGTACCGTGAAACCCATTTACTTGGATTACGCCGCGACTACGCCTGTGGCACCAGAAGTCGCGCAGGCAATGAATGCCTGCCTAACGGCCGATGGCTTATTCGCTAACCCCGCTTCGGATCACGCATTTGGCGATTTAGCGAAAGGCGCAGTGACCAAAGCCGCGAATGCGCTAGCCAAATTGCTGAACTGCAACAGTGATGAGTTGGTATTTACCTCGGGTGCTACCGAGTCCAACAACCTCGCTATCAAAGGTGCGTTTGAGTTTTATGCGGCACGGTTAGAACGCCCACACTTTATTACTAGCAAAATCGAGCACAAAGCGGTGTTGGATGTGGCTGAGTGGTTGGAGCAGCGTGGCGTGTTAGTCACTCGCTTAGAGCCCGATAGCAATGGCCTAATTTCAGCTCAGCAGGTTGCAGAAGCGCTTACCGAAGATACCGTGCTGGTGTCGATTCAACATGTGAATAACGAGCTTGGCTGTATTCAGCCAATTGCAGAAATTGCCAAGGTTTTGGCTAATCACGGTGCGCGTCTGCATGTGGATGCGGCCCAAAGCGTAGGCAAAATCACGGTCGATGTGGTGGAGCTGGGTATCGATTACCTATCTTTATCGGCGCATAAGTTTTACGGCCCCAAAGGCGCTGGTGCACTGTATGTGCGTAGCCAGCCAAGAGCGCGTTTACGCCCGCAACAACATGGTGGATTGCAACAGCAAGGCTTGCGTTCTGGCACCTTGCCAGTGCACCAAGTTGTAGGTTTGGGTAAGGCTGCAGAAGTCGCCAACGAATCGCTTGCTGCAGATATGCAAACGATTGGCGCGTTGAGAGAACAGCTGGAACAGGCCTTAAGTGAATTAGACGGCGTTACTATTAATGCCGCGGGCGCTGAGCGTGTTGCTGGTATTTGTAACGTTAGTTTTGACGGTATTGCCGGTGACAGCCTGTTGGCTGGCTTGCCGCATATCATGCTTTCCAGCGGTTCAGCCTGTACCTCAGATAACGGTGAACCATCCTATGTACTAAGAGCACTCGGGCATGATGACCGCAGTGCAGAAGCCAGTTTGCGTATTAGTATTGGGCGCTTTACTTCGGCCGCGGATATCGAAGCTGCGGCAGCCGATATTAGCGAGCTAGTGACGCAACTGCGTTCCGTGTCACCTTGGTGGCAGTTGGATGAAAGTGCAGTGCTTGCTACAGCCATGTCGCTAGCGTGGGGCGATGAAGCCAAGTTGCTGCGAAATGCAGACGGCAGCCTAAGCTGGAAAGCAGCCGGGCGTGGTGAGTTATTGGCGATGTTGCCTATCGCACTGACGTTTTATGAGAAACACGGCTCAGTTGATGGTCTTGTTGCCGCTATCGAGGTAGACCTTGAAATCGCCACAGATCGTCGCTATCTACTATTATTAGTTGAAGACCTTTTTAGAGAACTAGATTCCCAATGATTACCCTGACCGACAATGCCGCCACTCGCGTACTTAACCACCTAGAAAAGCGTGGTAAAGGCCTAGGCTTGCGTTTGGGTGTGACCACCACGGGTTGTTCTGGCTACGCCTACAAAGTCGGTTTCGCCGATGAAAGCAACGACGATGACGTGGTGTTTGAATCTAAAGGTGTCACCGTCTATGTCGATGCTGATGCCATCGAGCTAATCGACGGCACCGAGGTCGACTTCGTTAAACAAGGCCTTAACGAAGCATTCAAATTCAACAACCCGCAGTCTAAAGGCGAATGCGGTTGCGGCGAGTCTTTCACCGCTTAGGCGCGTCTCTGGCGGCGCTACTCTACGTTAAAAAATGCCCGCCAAATGCTCATTTACAAGAGCGTAAACTCCGCTTTGTCGGGCATTTTTTGCCTTGATTAGCACCACCAGTGCCACGCTGAAGGTTTTTATCACTCATTCGTGAGCTTGGTTTTTCTGAAAGCTATATGGCTCAGTGCGCGGATGGGGCAAGGGCATGGCTTATTTAGGCCAAAATCCGTACAATACGCCGGTTTTTCTGGTCGCCTACATTCGGCGGCCTTTCTTGTATTTACTTACTTTAGAGATTTAGATCATGGCGATTGAACGCACTATTTCTATCATCAAGCCGGATGCCGTTGCTAAAAACGTAATTGGCGACATCTACAGCCGTTTTGAAAACGCTGGCTTGAAAATTGTTGAAGCGAAAATGAAGCAGCTTACTCGTGAAGAAGCTGAAGGTTTCTACGCGGTTCACGCTGAGCGTCCTTTCTTCAACGACCTTGTTGAGTTCATGATCTCTGGCCCAGTAATGATTCAGGTTCTAGAAGGCGAAAACGCGATTCTTAAGAACCGTGAGCTAATGGGTGCTACTAACCCAGCAGAAGCTGAAGCTGGCACCATCCGTGCTGACCACGCTGAGTCTATCGACGCGAATGCCGTTCACGGTTCTGACGCGCCTGAGACTGCTGCTACCGAAATCGCTTACTTCTTCGGTTAAGCACTGCTTTTTCCAGTGCAGCGTTGTGCTGCGCTGGAAAGCGAAGTCACCATGTCTGTTACCACTGAAAATAACGTGACCGAAACTGAGGTTAAAACTCAGGCCAAAACCAACTTGTTTGGTTTGGATCGGGCAGGCATGGCTGACTATTTCGTCTCTATTGGCGAAAAACCGTTTCGTGCTCAACAGATCATGAAATGGATTTATAACGAGATGGTGTTGGACTTTGATTCCATGACTAATCTCAGCAAGGATTTACGCGCCAAGCTGAAAGACATCGCTGTGGTCGCAGCACCGGAACAAATCACGGTGCAAAATTCTAAAGACGGCACCCGTAAATGGCTGCTGCGTGTTGATGGCAATAACGCTATCGAAACCGTATTTATTCCAACCGACAGCCGCGGCACCTTATGTGTGTCTTCGCAGGTCGGTTGTACCTTGGATTGCACCTTCTGCTCGACCGCGCAGCAAGGCTTTAACCGCAATTTGAGCGCTGGCGAAATTGTTGGCCAGCTTTGGTATGCCAATAAAACCTTAAAAGACGAAGGTTTTAACGAGCAATCCCGTAAAAAAATCATCAGCAACGTAGTGATGATGGGCATGGGCGAGCCGCTGTCGAATTACGACAACGTGGTTTGTGCCATGCGCATTATGTTGGACGACTTTGGTTTTGGCTTGTCTAAGCGCCGCGTTACCTTGTCTACTTCGGGCATCGTGCCTCGTATCGACAAACTGCGTGAAGATTGCAGCGTTGTTTTGGCCGTGTCGTTGCACGCACCGAACGATGCCTTACGCGACCAATTGGTACCGATCAATAAACGCCACCCCATTGCGGAGCTGTTGGCGGCCTGTGAGCGTTACTTAGAAGTACAGCCAAACAATTCACGTATCACTTGGGAGTACGTGATGATTGATGGTGTGAATGACCAAGACGAGCATGCGCATGAGCTTGCTGCGTTGTTGAAACATATCCCAAGCAAAATTAACTTGATTCCGTTTAACCCGTTTCCGGGCACGGAGTTTAAACGCTCTAAGCCAGATCGCATTGAGCGTTTCGGCCGCATCCTTTACAAGAAGGGTTATACCGCGACGGTACGCCGTACCCGTGGTGATGACATTGACGCCGCTTGTGGCCAACTTGCGGGCAAGGTGATGGATAAAACCAAACGCACCGATGCAGGTCAAGCACGCTTGGCAGAGCGCCGTAGCGCACGACCTTTGAAACCGATGCATGTGGCTTCTCGTGCCAGTACACGCCCAGCGGCGAGGCCTGATTCCTAATGTTTGTGCGTTGGCTGCTAGTGGTGTCGCTGGTTGTATTGGCTGGCTGTCAAACGGCTGCGCCGCAAGCGATTGATTCTGACCGTAGTGCGAATAATGCCGAGGCTGCGGACTTTAATGTGCAAGCGGGTTTGGGTTATTTACGCCAACAACAATACCTGCGTGCCTTAAGTAAGTTTGAAAAAGCCTTGCAGCAGCAACCTGACTCCATCGAAGCGAGCATGGGTAAAGCTGCCGCACTGCAAAGCCTGGAGCGTTCACCTGAGGCCGAGCAGGTTTATCAAAAGTTAGTGGAAGACTTTCCTAAGCGCTTTGAACCACCCAGCGCTTATGCCGGCTTAATGTGCGAGCAGCAACGTTTTAAAGAAGCTGAAGCGATTATGTTGAGCGCGCTGAAAAAGGGCGCTTTTGCTCAGTACGAAAACGCATACGTTCGCTTGGCTCGCTGTGCGGTGCGTGGTCAGCAACCTGAGTTGGCTGAGCGTTACTTACAACGCGCGGAAAAAATTGCGAACGAAACCAATGCCGATGACAGCGTACTAAATGACATTACTCTGCAGCGTGCATGGTTGGCTTATGGCCAAAAACATTACGCCATTGCGCAAGAGCGACTAGAACGCTTTGAAAGCGCTTCGCCGTTAC
>JAPPPA010000022.1:0-5930 GCA_028817755.1 Gammaproteobacteria bacterium
GACCACACACGCAGGAATGCCGTGTAGCAAGGTAATCAAAATTAAAAACGTAAGGTTAAAAACACCTAGCAAAAAGCGCATAACAGTTTCATATACCGTGGTTGAGCCACAATGATTGGTTACATTGTAAACACCAACCTATCGCAACTCTATTACTTTGCCGCCGCGTCTCCGTGGTCAGTAAACGATCCACCCCGGCCAGCACCGGCCGCGAATTTTCCTGCACCTGCGATCAAATCGCCACTGGCAATACTCATTCGACCCCTGCGAAACTCATTCATCATGGCTTCATCAAGGTCTAAACCAAATTGCTCATAAGCAGACAAACGGTCTTCGCGCATACACGTTTGCGGGAATTCACAAAGCTGTTGCGCCAACTCCAGCGCCACATCTAGACTTTTACCTGACGCCGCTACGCGATTGACCAAACCAATACGTTCCGCTTCCTCTGCCTTAACTGGACGCCCCGTTAGGATTAAATCTAAAGCGCGCGACAAACCAATTAAGCGAGGCAAGCGCACCGTGCCGCCGTCAATTAACGGCACGCCCCAACGGCGGCAAAAAATACCCATTACGGCGTCTTCCGCCATCACGCGCATATCGCACCAAAGCGCTAACTCCATCCCGCCAGCAACTGCAAAACCTTCGATGGCCGCAATCACGGGCTTAGTTAAGAGCATACGACTCGGCCCCATCGGGCCATCGCCTTTTTCTTCTAATCGATTAACACGGTCCATATCGCCCGACGCCAAGGCTTTTAAATCGGCACCGGCACAAAACGTACTGTGCTGACCGTAAAACACCGCAACTTTGGCTGAGTCGTCCTCTTCAAAGGCGTGAAACGCATCCGCCAAGGCCTCTGCCGTTGGGCGATCTACGGCATTTTTTGCCTGCGCGCGGTTTAGCGATATCAGCGTGATATCGCCACGTTTTTCTACGAGCACCGCGTCCGTCATCGCTAGTTAGGCTTAATGGTCTGAATGGCTTCTTTAATGACTGCCGGGTCAACCAGCGGTTGCGCTGGCGAGTCTGGCACCACGTAGAGCAAGATCGATAAGTAATGGCAAACCGTGCCGCCCAATACAAACACATGCCAAATGGCGTGGTTAAACGGCAGCTTGTCCCATACATAAAAGACCACGCCGACGGTGTAGCTGAGGCCGCCCGCTAGGAGTAGCCACATGCCACCGGCGGGCACAGCTTCCATCACCGACTTACCGTAAAACACCACCAGCCAACCCATAGCGAGGTAAATCACCGTAGATAGCTTGTCGAATTTGCCAGTAAAGAAGAGTTTGAAAACCACACCAACAGCGGCAAGCGTCCAAATAATCGCAAACAGCTCCCAGCCTTGCTCGCCCCGTAACGAAATCAGCGTATACGGCGTGTAAGTACCTGCAATCAGCAAATAAATACTGGCGTGATCCATCACCTTAAACACCGCCCTGGCGCCGTCATGCGGAACGCTGTGATAAAGCGTGGAAGAGGTGTACAGCAGGATCATGCTGGCACCAAAAATCGATACCGCGGTAACGTCTTGGGCATCGCCATTGACTGCCGCAAAGCCAACCAATACCGCCAAGCCAACAATACTGGCAACAGCACCAAGGCCGTGCGTCACGCTGTTGGCAACTTCTTCTTTCAAGCTGTAAAGACTGGCACGAATGTGCTCGCGTGTTTCACCGTTAGCCACGGAAATCCTTTTTCTTAACCAAACCAATACAAGCAGGTTAACATTCTCCGCATTACAACAAATACGAACTTACTTTGGGGCAAGACAACAACATGACCACACTGGCTGGCAAAACCCTTTTTATTACTGGTTCCACACGCGGTATTGGCCGCTGCATTGCGCTACGCGCGGCAGCCGATGGCGCCAACGTCGTCATCACTGGCAAATCAGACGAACCAAACCCTAAGCTACCGCACACCATTCACAGCACCGCTGCGGACGTCGAAGCTGCTGGCGGCAATGCTTTAGCAGTTAAATTAGATGTGCGCGATGACGCTTCAGTTAACGCCGCAGTTGAAGCCGCAGTAGAGAAGTTTAGTGGCATAGACATTTTGATTAACAACGCCAGCGCAATTTCACTATCGCCCATTGCCGTCACACCGCTGAAAAAATACGATCTGATTACCCAGGCCAACTCGCGCGGCAGCTTTATTGCCATGCAAGCCTGCTTGCCGCATTTAAAGAAATCAGAAAACGGCCAAGTACTGTCGCTGTCACCACCGATTAACTTGGACAAAAAATGGTTAGCCAGCTACGCGCCCTACACCCTCAGCAAATACGGCATGACCATGCTGACCCAAGGCCTTGCGTTTGAGTCACGCGGCAAAGTCCGCGCCAACTGCCTATGGCCGGCCACCGTAATTGGTACTGCGGCGATGAAAGCCGTTGGCCCAGTGCCGATGGAGCGCACCCGCGCGCCAGAAATCATGGGCGAAGCCGCTTACCACCTACTCTGCAATAGCGAATACAACGGCGAAACGCTATTAGACGAAGACGTACTCAAAGCAGTCGGTATCGACGACTTTAGCGAATGGGATCAAGGCGGCGAACCGTTGCCAGACCTGTTCCTATAAAGAACCAAGGCTATTTCAAATGCACGTGTTGATTGAATGTGGCAGCGTCATTCCCGCAGTTAAATACGGCGGCACCGAACGCGTTGTGTGGTGGCTAGGCAAGGCACTAGTTGAGCAGGGCCACAAGGTGACGTACTTAGCCATGCCCGGCTCTAGCTGCCCGTTTGCGGATATCATTGCGCTTGATCCAGCCCGCCCACGGCACGAGCAAATACCCGACGATGTAGATATTGTTCACTACAACGGCGGGCACGACACACTTTGCCCTAAGCCTTATTTGGAAACGATTCACGGCAACGTGCCGCCGGGCCATACGTTTCATATAAACACCGTTTTTATCTCTCAAAACCAAGCCGAACGTTGCGGCGGCGACTATTACATTCACCACGGCCTAGACCTGGAAGAATATGGCGACCCAGCGCTACAAGCACCTCGGCAAAACCTGGTATTTCTAGCTAAAGCCGCGTGGCGAGTGAAAAACGTAAAAGGCGCGATTCGCATGACGCGCAATGCCGGCGCCGCGATCGAAGTTGCTGGCGGCAGCCGCCTAAACATCAAAATGGGCTTCCGCTTCACCGCCACACCCAAAGCGCGCTTTCACGGCATGGTCGACCAGCAATACAAAATGCAGCTGCTACGACGAACCGAGGGATTGGTATTCCCCGTGCTTTGGCACGAGCCTTTTGGCTTGGCAGTTATCGAGGCCATGTATTACGGCAACCCCGCCTTTGTAACCGCTTGGGGCTCATTGCCAGAACTCGTTACACCTGAAGTTGGCTTTAGCTCCAATAGCGAATCGGAATTAACAGAAGCCATAAAGAACCGCGGCGCCTATAAACGCGATGTTATTCACGAATACATACGTGAAAACTTTAACAACCACCGCATGGCCAGCCATTACGTTCAGGCCTACGAAAAAGTCCTAAACGGCGAAACACTGAACAGCCAAGTCCCGGTTAAACCCGATACTCCCGAGCCCAAGCGCTTCAGCATGACGCCTTAACTCAGAGCAAACTTATGGAAACCTGTCAGCCACCCAATTACGAATCCCAACGCTGGGTGGTGCTGATAGCAGTCATCCAAAGTCTATTGCTGCTGATCGCCCAGCGCTCGCTCGAAAGCGGCGGATGGATTGCCGACACCCCGCTACGACTCACACTCTGGTATTCCCTAAGCCTCAGCGTGCCAACCATGCTGATGCTACTGATTAACGACGTACGCAAAGCCTACCTTGGGCGTTTGGCCTCGGCTTATTCTCGATTATTGGCCTACAAGCACTCAACGCTGGCAATAGCTGCGACCCCAGCATCGCCGTTGAATGCGGCAATGTCATGTTTCCTTATGTGCTTACGCTCACCGTCAGCTGTTTTATTGGGCTGGCTTTTCTACAAGTATGGCAACACCACGGCAAGCCCAGCGGCGACTACAACCTGCTGTTTGAATACAGCTGGCACAACGCGCTGTCGCTACTCCTCAGCGCGGCATTCCTCGGTTTGTTTTGGCTGCTACTACTGCTTTGGGCCGGTCTATTCAAATTACTAGAAGTGGATTTCTTCGCCGAGCTATTTGCTGAAGAAACCTTTATCTATCCTGTCTCGGGCCTAGTGATCGGCATTGGCGTGGCGCTAGCGCGCACCCGTACCGAGTTACTCGCCAACGTGCGCGAGCACAGCCTGTTTTGGATCTTCAAATCGCTCACACCATTGCTCGCCACCATTAGCGTGCTGTTCTTAGTGGCTATCGCCTTAGTCGGCGTCGAAGTGCTTTGGGCTACCGGCCATGCCGGCAGCTTGCTCGCTTGGCTTGCGGTCGCAATCGTGGTGTTTATTAATGCCGTGTTCCTAAACGGCAACCACAAAACCCATTACCCCGCGCCTATTCGCTGGTTGGTAAACGCCGCCCTACTTGGCCTGCCGGGGAGTGCCGCGCTGGGCCTATGGGCCATTGCACTGCGCGTAGAACTATACGGTGGGAGCGTTATCCTCCTTTGTGCTCTCTACGTCATGCTCGTGCTATTTGCCTACGGCATTGGCTACGCTGTTGCCGTTATCCGCTCAGGTTTAGGTAAAGGCATTTGGCTGAATGCCATTAAACCTCATAACACCATGGTTGCCCTGGTCATTGCCTCCAGCTTGGCGTTTATCAATCTCGGCTTTCCTAGCTTCTTCAGCATCGCCATTAATAGCCAAATGCAACAACTGCATAAGGGCCATATCGACTGGAAAGACTTCGACTTTAAACACCTGCGTTTCGAAGCCGGCATAGACGGCTATGAAGCCGTACAAGACTTCGCGCGCAACCCAACAGTAGAACTCAGCGACCACGGCAAAGCCTACTTAGATGACCTGCTCGCGGCCGACAACCGCTGGAGCGTTGAGTTAAGCGTAGGTAGTCCCGAAGAACGCCGGGATGCAATTCGCTTCCGCGAAAACGAAACCCCGCCAGAAGGCTTGGTCGAATTCATTATCAACAACAACTATTGGGCCAGCGACTGCACCGAAGCAGAAAATCGCTGCGCCCTAGTTTCCATCTCGCTACGCCGCAGCGGCGAGCCCGACTGGCTATTTATGTTCCAAGGCGAATACAACCGCATGTGGGCGCTATACAACAAAGCACAACAGACCGACGGCAGCCAAGAATGGGAAAAGGTCGGCGAGCTGAGCCCTTGGGGTAAGCAACACAGCAACGCCTTCGACAAAGTCTTTGCAGGCGACTACAAAGCCACCGAACCCGCTTGGCTAGATTTAGACCCGGGCAGCGGCCCAATTCCTGTTCGCCCCTAGGCTAAGCAGGCCGCCATTTGGGAACGGCCCAATCACGGCTGTATAATCTCGCGCCCTAAGACTTTCTATCTGCGTAGCGCCCGCGCTGCGCCAGCACAATACGTGACCTAGGCATGATGAATACCCAATACCGCAGCCCTCTTCCCGGCACCGATCTAGACCATTTCGACACCCGCGCAGCCGTTGATGCCATTCAACCCGGCGCCTTTGCCAAACTGCCTTACACCAGCCGCGTGCTGGCCGAGCAATTAGTACGCCGCTGCGAGCCGTCTGAGCTAACCGATGCACTAAAACAGCTAATCGAGCGTAAGCGTGATTTGGATTTCCCTTGGTACCCAGCGCGCGTGGTTTGCCACGACATCTTGGGGCAAACCGCTTTGGTTGATTTGGCTGGCCTGCGTGATGCGATTGCCCTACAGGGCGGCGACCCATCAAAAGTAAACCCAGTCGTACAAACCCAGCTAATCGTGGATCACTCACTCGCGGTAGAGCACCCAGGTTTTGAAGAAAATGCCTTCGAGAAAAACCGCGCGGTAGAAGAACGCCGCAATGCGCACCGTT
>JAPPPA010000022.1:5940-8305 GCA_028817755.1 Gammaproteobacteria bacterium
ACCGTTTTGATTTCATCAACTGGACCAAAACCGCGTTTGAGAATGTGGACGTAATTCCACCGGGCAACGGCATCATGCACCAAATCAACTTGGAGAAAATGTCTCCGGTGGTTCAGGTGAAAGACGGCGTTGCGTATCCAGATACCTGCGTCGGCACCGACTCACACACCCCAATGGTCGACGCGCTAGGCGTGATCTCTGTCGGCGTTGGCGGCCTAGAAGCCGAAACTGTGATGTTGGGTCGCCCATCTATGATGCGCCTTCCAGACATCGTCGGTGTTGAGCTTACCGGCAAACTCAACCCCGGCATTACCGGCACCGACTTGGTATTGGCGCTGACCAAATTCCTACGCGACGAGCGCGTAGTTGGCGCTTACCTAGAATTCTTCGGCGAAGGCGCGCGCAGCATTTCACTGGGTGACCGCGCCACTATTGCGAACATGACGCCAGAATACGGCGCCACTGCAGGCATGTTCTCAATCGATGAAAAAACCATCGACTACCTCAAGCTCACCGGCCGCGACGACGATCAAGTGAAGCTGGTAGAAACCTACGCCAAAGAAGCCGGCTACTGGGCCGATACCCTAGAAGAAGCAGAATACGAGCGCACCCTGAGCTTCGACCTCAGCACCGTTGGCCGCAACCTCGCTGGCCCATCAAACCCGCATGCATTGCTGCCGGTTGCTGACCTTGCTGAGCGCGGCATCAGCGGCCAAGCCGAGATGCCAAGCGACGACAACTGGCAAGGCAATATGCCGGATGGCGCTTGCATCATCGCTGCCATCACCAGCTGCACCAACACCAGCAACCCGCGCAATATGATTGCCGCCGGTTTGGTGGCACGTAACGCCAATAAGCTCGGCCTTAGCCGCAAGCCTTGGGTGAAAACCTCGCTCGCCCCCGGTTCTAAAACCGTAAAAATGTATTTGGAAGAAGCCGAACTACTGCCAGAACTGCAGCAGCTTGGTTTTGACGTAGTCGCCTTTGCCTGCACCACCTGCAACGGCATGAGCGGTGCGCTCGATCCAAGCATTCAAAAAGAAGTGGTTGATCGCGACCTTTACGCCACCGCCGTATTATCCGGCAACCGTAACTTCGACGGCCGTATTCACCCCTACGCCAAACAAGCCTTCTTGGCGTCACCGCCATTGGTTGTGGCTTACGCCATCGCCGGCACCATTCGTTTTGATATTGAAAAAGACGTGTTGGGCCAAGACAAAGACGGCAATCCAATCACGCTAAAAGACATCTGGCCAAGCGACGAAGAAATCGACGCGATTGTGGCGCAGTCGGTAAAACCTGAGCAGTTCCGTACTGTGTACGAGCCAATGTTCCGCCTTAGCGCCGCTGAAAAAGCACCAAGCCCGCTGTACGACTGGAACGAACAAAGCACCTACATCCGCCGCCCGCCATACTGGGAAGGCGCCATGGACGCACCGCGCACCCTAAAAGGCATGCGCCCGCTAGCCGTTCTGCCAGACAACATCACCACCGACCACCTGTCACCATCGAACGCGATTTTGCGTGACAGTGCCGCTGGCGACTACTTAGACAAAATGGGCTTGCCGGAAGAAGACTTCAACTCTTACGCCACCCACCGCGGTGACCACCACACCGCCCAACGCGCCACCTTCGCTAACCCTAAATTGATGAACGAAATGGTGCGTGATGAAAACGGCGATGTGATTCAAGGCTCACTCGCTCGCGTAGAACCGCAAGGCGAAGTCATGCGTATGTGGGAGGCCATCGAAACCTATATGAACCGCCGCCAGCCGCTCATCATTGTGGCCGGTGCCGACTACGGCCAAGGTTCTAGCCGCGACTGGGCCGCCAAAGGCGTACGCCTAGCCGGTGTTGAAGCGATTGTGGCCGAAGGCTTCGAGCGTATTCACCGCACCAACCTCGTTGGCATGGGCTGCCTGCCGCTTCAGTTTGAAGAATGCACCACCCGTAAAACCCTCAACATCGACGGCACCGAAACCTACGATGTAGAAGGTGAGTTCGCGCCACGTGGCACACTTAACCTGATTATTACCCGTGCCAACGGCGAAAAAGTCGAAGTGCCAGTTATCTGCCGCCTAGATACCGCCGAAGAAGTACGCGTGTACAAAGCAGGCGGTATTTTGCAGGCCTTTGCAAAAGACTTTTTGGCTGGCGAACAAGCCGCCTAACACCCGATGCAAAACGCAGAAGATAAAGTCGTCCACGAACCGGAAAACAACCGGTTCGTGGTGCACTTTTATGACGGCGACAGCGGTGAACTGGTTTACCAACGCCAAGGCGACACGCTGCATTTAATCCATTCAGAAGGGCCCGCTGACCGTAAAGGCCAAGGGCTTGGCGGGCGGCTTATGAACGCTGCACT
>JAPPPA010000040.1 GCA_028817755.1 Gammaproteobacteria bacterium
ATATTGGCGTTCTAATATTCGGTGAGCCATTTGTAGCGATCATTGAGCCGCTGCCGGAAGCATTGCTTCGTAAAACGGTGATGGTTGATAGCGATCCAATTAATTTGACGAATAACCCGCTTGCTATTCCTGAAGCTGAAGTGTTGTACACCATCCGGGTTGAGAATCTCGGTGATGGGGTGGCCTCTAATGTGCAGTTGGATGACCCTGTGCCAAGCAATATGGATTTGTATGTAAATAGCACTGAAAACTGCGGGTCTGTTGATTTCCGTCAGGGAACACCCTCGAGCGGACTGAATTGTTTGGCAGTGAATGTGAGCTATGACGATGGCTCTGGTAACTACACCTACGTGCCAACACCTGATGCGAGTGGGTTCGATGCTGCGGTGACTGATATACGCATTAACTTTATTGGTGACTTAGCCGCGAATGGCGCTACTGGTGTGCCCAGCTTTGAGCTTGATCTAAGAATGCGAGTGAGATGATGCGCTGCTGGGTTGGGGGACTCCTACTGTTGTTATGTAGTCCTGTTTTTGCATTCAAAATGGAAGCGGGTAGTTTCACTATTGCGTCCACGTTTGGTAATGCCAACTTCACAGTGGTGCCATTGCAACAAACTTACGATAACCCGCCGTTAATTTTTGTGTTGCCAACTGAGGAAGGTGGCGACCCTTCTGATGTGCGTATTCGTAATGTGACGGGTGCTTTATTTGAGGCCGTGCAAGCCGAGCCGCCCGGCAATGACGGGCCACACATTGCGATGACGGTGCACTACATAGCGATTGAGCCCGGTGACCATGTGCTGCCTGATGGGACTCGGATTCAGGCTGGCAGCATCAACACTCAAACGTTACAGGCTCACAATAGTGTAGGCGGGCCAACGGGTTGGGATTCGGTTTCTTTCCCAACGGCTTTTGGCGGTACAGCTACCGTATTGGCACAGATTCAAACCATGAATAACGAAGAGTTAGGCGATATTTTTAATCCGCCGGCTCCAGCAGGGCCGTCGCGGCCTTGGTTGGTTACAGGCATGAGGAATGTAAGCGCGACTGGTTTTGAAGCGGCGCTTGATCGGGCCGAAGTTAGCCAAGGTAGCATTACTCAAGATGAAGTTTACGGATGGATGGCGATTGAAGCTGGCACAACCGGCCAGCTAGAAGACACCGGCGGAAATACGATTGATTTTGATGCCTATAACTCAGGTGATGTCATTGATGGTTGGGATGACGGTTGTGACACATCAAATTTCCCGACGATTAATAGCGGTAC
The DNA here is from genome assembly GCA_028817755.1 of Gammaproteobacteria bacterium. GTDB lineage: Bacteria > Pseudomonadota > Gammaproteobacteria > JAPPPA01 > JAPPPA01 > JAPPPA01. The sequence continues at coordinate 1,270 of JAPPPA010000040.1, forward strand.
ACGTATCGCCGTGGCGAGTCAGATCACGCGAGACGGTAATAATGGTGGTTGGGTAAGACGCTGTTCGTTAGGAAATAACAACATTGGTTTAACTATCGATGAAGATGTTTTTAACGACACCGAACGCACTCACACGACTGAAAATGTAGGTGTAATTGTTTTTGATAATGCGTTTATATATGACGATGAAGGGGAAGCGGACATTCTCTTAATGAAGCTTTTCGACGTGGTCATTTCGGACCCTTTTAATAACAACGTCAATCCGAAGGCCATTCCGGGAGCGGTGGTTCAATATCGAATAAACGCCAGTAACCAAGGCAATGGTGCAGGCAGTAACGTAGTAGTGAGTGACCCTATTCCCAATAACACCGCTATGTTTGTTGGCGATGTTGCGGGTCTAAACTCTGGCCCGATTATCTTTAGTAACGGCACGCCTTCCAGTGGTTTGACTTACAACTACAACGCCGTGGCACCGACCACGGACGACTTGGAATTTTCCAATGATAATGGCGCAAATTGGAACTATCAGCCCACTGCAGATGCCGAAGGCTTTGATGCGGCTGTTACTAACTTCCGCATAAACTTTGGTAGTACCTTCGACTTCCAAACTGGCGGCACAGCGCCTAATTTTGATGTGCGCTTTCGCGTGCGTGTTGACTAAAACGCCACGCTGCAAGTGGTAACATGCGCCAAAATTTTTTGGTTTTAAGGTTTTTTTATGCGTTTTATTTTGGCACTGGTTGCGGCAATGTTCTTGGTTGCCTGCGGTTCACAACAACCCCAGCCGAGCGAGCCAATGGTAAGTGGCGCATGGATTCGAACGGCACCACCAACCGCTGCTGTAGTGGCGGGCTATATGACCTTAAGCAATCCCACCAACCAAGCCATTAAAGTCATTGCCGCTTCAAGCGATCGCTTTGAGCGTGTTGAGTTTCATCATATGCGTATGGAAGGCAGCACTATGGTGATGAAGCAAATGGAAAGCGTGGATGCCCCTGCGAATCAAAAGGCTGTATTGCAGCCGGGTGAAGATCACTTGATGCTGATCGGCCCCGCGCAGCCAGTGCGCACTGGCGAGCGCATCATGATTAATCTAACGGTGGCGTTGGAAGACGGCAGCGAACAACAAATGCCTGTGACCTTTCTCGTGCGTGAGCGCGCGCCGCAATAGGAACGCTTTGCATGATTATTCAAACCTCCAAGCTGCAAAAGCAATACGGTGAAAGCCTTGTTGTGGCGGGCTTGGACCTGTCGGTAAAGCAGGGGCAATGTTTTGGTTTGCTCGGGCCAAATGGTGCCGGTAAAACCACTACCATTCGTATGCTGCTTGGCATGACAGAGCCCACTGATGGTTCTATTCAAGTGTTGGGCCATGATGTTCCCACTGAAGCCTATTTAGCGAGGCAGCGCATTGGCGTAGTGCCGCAGCTAGATAATCTTGACCCTGATTTCACCGTAGAAGAAAACTTACGTGTGTATGCCAGCTTCTTTGGTATTACCGGTGGTGCCCTAGAAAAACGTATTGACTGGTTGCTCGACTTCGCAGAGTTGCAGCACAAGCGCAGTGCCAAAATCGGCGCTTTATCTGGCGGTATGCAACGCCGCCTCACAATTGCCCGTGCGTTAGTGAATGATCCGGAGTTAGTGGTGCTAGATGAGCCGACTACCGGCCTAGACCCTCAAGTTCGGCACCTTATATGGTCACGTCTGCGTGAGCTGCAGCGCGAGGGCAAAACTCTTTTGCTCACTACCCATTACATGGAAGAAGCCGAACGGCTTTGTGACGAACTGGCCATTATGGATAACGGCAAGATCGTTACCCAAGGTAGCCCTAAAGCGCTAACAAAAGAACATATTGAGCCGCATGTATTCGAGTTTGCCGAATTGGTTGGCGAGCAATCTATCCAACTCAGTCGTTTACAAGGTGTGCGTTTAGAACAGTCGGGCACCACATGGTATGCCTACACGCATGAGCCGGAGCCTATTCAGCACTGGGTTAATGAGCAGGGTGGTGTGGCTATGTTGCAACGCCAACACAATTTAGAAGACGTGTTCTTGCGACTAACGCGGAGGGACTTGCGTGACTAACATGCTAAAAGGCCCTTTCGCCGTATGGCGCCGTAATGCCAAAGTCTGGACCAAGCTCATGCGTGTCAGCATGGTCATTCAATTTGGCGAACCACTGATTTATTTGCTTGGACTTGGCTATGGCCTAGGCCAATTTGTGCCCGCGATGGACGGCTTGCCTTACCTCACCTTTCTCGCCAGTGGTTTGGTTATGTCATCAGTGATGAATACCGCAACGTTTGAAGGCATGTATTCCTGCTATACCCGAATGGACCCGCAAAAAACGCACCAAGCCATGTTGGCAACACCGCTGCGAGTGCGTGACGTGGTGATTGGTGAACAACTGTGGGCTGCCACTAAAGGCTGTATTCCATGCATTGCTTTATTACTGGTCGCATTTGGCTTGGGTGCAGTGTCTGCTGCCACAGCTTTATTAGTGCCGTTTGTTGGGCTTTTAGCCGGTTTAGCATTTGCGGGTTTTTGCATGCCAATCGTACCTTTTGCCAGAAGTTACGATTACTTTAGCTACTTTTACACGCTCGTTATCATTCCCATGTTTATGTTTTCTGGCGTGTTCTATCCGCTAGAAAGCCTGCCAGAGTTTGTCTCCGTGTTGGCCCAGTTATTGCCACTTTCTCATGCTGTTGCACTCGCAAGGCCACTGGTTATTGGCGAATGGCCAACCGATGTACTAATACATATGTCCGTGCTAATGGCTTACGCCATCGCCGGGGGCTGGTTATCTATACGCCTCTTTAAGCGGCGCTTAATGGACTAAAAGGTATTTACGGGTGCGATCAGCAACCAGACTGGAAATGGCGGTATGTGTAATACTGGGCTATATCAAAAAAATCCAAAGCCAGTTAGTCACTGACTAGGCTAAACCTCGGAGTTGTGGTGGAGCAGCAAAAAACGGTTACGTACAAAGCCGGCGAACAAATTTTCGCATTGGGAGATGTGGGCGATAGTGCTTACCTAATCCAAAGCGGCTTGGTTCGTATTTCCGTTGGCAAAGACGAAGATCAGCGCATTCTCGGCTTGCTCGGAGACGGGCAACTACTCGGCGAAATGGCCGTCATTGATAGTCACCCACGTATGGCCGACGCGTTTGCGTTAGAAGACACTACTCTAGTCCGTATTGAAACCCACCAGTTCTTAGATCGTATCGAGCGAGCCGACCCGCTCGTGCGCGCGTTACTCATGCTCGTCATTGAGCGTTATCGCTCTGGTTTAGACCGGGCTATCGAACACAACCAACACGATGTTCAGCCAAGTATTTCGCAAGACGACTTTTACTCTCTGCGCGTAGAAGCCGCATTAAAGGCCGATATGGCCGCAGGCCGTGTGGCCGTGCAACTGCAACCTGCCGTTGCGCTGGCGAATGAAGAAACCAAAGGTTTTGAGGCCTTATTACGTTGGTCTTCAGAGGCCTTCCCAGAATTAGCTACGCAAGCCCTAGTGGATATTGCCGAGCAAACCCGACTGATTAACGAGCTTGGTTATTACGTCTTTAAACGCGCCTGCGAAGATTTTGTCACTAACGGCCTACATAAAGCACACTGGCTCAGTATTAATGTGTCAGCCAAGCAACTCGTGCAGCCGCATTTTGTAGATCACTGCTGCGACATCGCCAAAGAAGCGGGCATGCCGTTCGAAAAAATTCTGTTCGAACTCACCGAAAGCTGCATTCCAGAAGCCGAAGTCATCTTGCCTACGCTCAATCAAATTCGAGAGCGTGGCGGCAAAATCGCCTTAGACGATTACGGTAATGGCACCTCATCGCTGATTCACGTCTGCCGTTTCACGGTTGATTTTGTGAAGTTAGACCGTGAAATCATTGCCGAAATTGAAACCTCGCAAGAAGCGCTCACCATCGTCCGCGCCGTGGTTGGCGCGGCCGCCGCTTTAGGTATCGAAGTGGTTGCCGAAGGCGTGCAAACTGAAGCCCAGCGAGACCTGCTTATCAGCGCTGGCTGCACCTACGTGCAAGGCTACTTTTACGCTAAACCTGCGCCAGCAAGCGAATGCGCCGCCGCACTCGGCATTAAATAAATCCGTATTAGCCAATCTGGCTCAGCATCGCTGGCAAAAGCGCCAAAGACGGGTTTAACTTTTAGTTACATAGTTTGCGTATTAGCCCAATACGCACTAGCGACCTAGCCGTAGCCAAATGAAAAACAAAGCCGTCAATTTCCTCAGCAAAGAACAGATTCGGGAATTCACCCAAACCTCTACCTCACAAGGTTTGTGGGTCGTTCTTAAAACTTGGCTGGTTATTGCCGCAGCATTTGCCTTGGTTGCGTGGCAGCCGAATATCATCACCGTGTTATTAGCGCTGTTTATGCTTGGCAGCCGTCAGCTTTCACTCGCCATCATCATGCATGAAGGTGCTCACAAAACCTTAGCCTCATCTCTTTGGCTAAATGACTTTCTCGGTCAGTGGTTTGGTGCCGCCGGTATCGGCCAAGACATGTATTTATACCGTGTGCATCACATGAAGCACCACGGTAGAACCGGCCACCCAGATGATCCGGATTTACGCTTAGCCGACGGTTTCCCTGTAAGCAAAGCCAGCATGCGCCGCAAACTCACGCGAGACGTGATTGGTTCCACCGGCATCAAAAACCTGATCGGCAGCGTGCTCATGGCCTCGCGTTACTGGGTGTACAACGTCAGCGGCGAACGCCCGCCGGTATACGCACCAGAAAGAACCGCAACGCAAAAACTAGCCGATGCCATTAAAGGCCTAGCGCCAACCGTTATCGTTAATGTGTTGTTGTTTGCCGCGTTGGCTATCGCCGCTAGCGGTTGGTTGTACCTGTTGTGGCTGACGGCCTATCTAACCATTTATCCGCTAGTGCTACGCGTACGTTCAATTGCAGAACATGCCATGACTACTGATCCGGACGATGCCCTCAACAACTCCCGCACCACTTATGGTCGTTGGTGGGAGCGTCAGCTATTTGCACCGCTAAACGTCAATTACCATTTAGAACACCACATGCTACCCACCGTGCCGTTTTATCAACTACCAAAAATGCATGCAGCTTTAAAAGCTGCGGGTGCATTTAATAACGGTGGCGAAGTGGTCAATACCTACACAGAGGTTATGCGCCGCGCGGCTTCCGTTTAGCGAGCGAGTTTGCCTCGCTTGAAGTCATTGCTATGAGGTGCTGCTCGATAGTGTTAGCTGCTTAATCGCGCGGTATTTTTTCGAGTCACCACGGGGTGTTGGTGACAGTGGAATTTCAGAGCCAGCTTTGGTGGATAGCCGCTCTATGTGCTTGCCTTGTGCTTCTGCTTTTTCCGATATTGCCCATAGCTTCTTAGCAAACTCTCTAAGTTCTATAGGGTCAGCATGAATCACCGCTTCATTTGATTTCGGGTCTATTTCTACAGTGATCATATTCCTACCTTATGACTGATAACGCCCACCATCCGGCGGTAAAAATTGGAGCGTAGCGGAAGTTTGGGCTTTTGTATGGCGATGTAAGGCCAATATCCGCCACGGCCTTATTTAGGCACGCGCTCTAAGTGTTGAAGGTCAACGTACTCCTTTTCACCCTTCACCATATACATGCGGCGCTGTATCTTAGGGTAGTTGCAAATATCAATGTCTGGCCTACCGCCGCCCATTAAATAAACAAAGTCTTCGCTACCCGCGTTTTTCATCGAGTGTGCTGGCCCATTCATAGGAAAACCAGCGAAATCACCTAGCCCGATTTCTATTCCTTCTTCGCCTAAAAAGAGCGTGCCCTTGCCCGACAGTACGTAGATGAATTCATCAGAATGTTCGTGATTGTGGTGCTGGGTAGTTTCATCACCCGGCTCAACTCTAACAAGGTGAAAACCAACAGTTGAGAGGCCAACTAAATCACCCAAAGACTTGGTGTTCCTCACTGCCTTGTCGTTGTTCAGCAAGGGCTTCGATGTCGCTCGATTTTAGAACATGGTTAGTCATGTTGTTCTCTGTGTTGGGGATGGGCTAGGGCCTTACCTAATGAGCAAAATTTGGAGTGTGGCGCGAGAGCGCGTAACGGAGAGCTTTGTTCTGCTTGATGTGGATCTTATATAGGGCGTGATTCATTGGTATGACTGTGGAAATTGTTCCCAGAAAGGACCAAAAACAACAACATATTGCACCAAAATAGTAGCTATTGAGACCCAAATCATTATCGACCAGCCAAGCCCTTTTCGAGTTTTATGGCACCAAGGCAGAAATGGTCTTTGGGAATTACCCAAGCGCCAGAAAGACAGTCCCATTTCTTTGTACGCGAAATGGCAGGACATAAGAAAAAAGCCCCAAGCGCTAAATATGAAAACAAAAATTAGGACTCTATTTATCTCTTCAGACATTACCTCTAGTTCTTTGGAAGGGTGTAACGTCTTAAATAGGGACGGGAGTGTGTAGCGTAGCGCGCAAGCGCGTAATGGCAAGCTTTGTCCTGCTTGATGTGATTGCTAGGTTTATGAGTTGTGCTACTGAATGCATATAACAGGCACTCCGTTTATTAAGCACTGCTTTGAGTTTTTGATTTTCTCAAAAGTATCCCCGACTTTTAGATCTGAAGGTTTTAGGCTAATACGATGATAGGAGAAGTACTTATATTCGTAGTAAGCCCCTTGGGGCTTTGAAATTCTGAACTTGGGTATTCCGTGGTTGCGGGATTGCCACTCGATTTCTGAAACTACACCTTTAACTCCGACCCGTACTGCTTCCTCATGGGTGTATCTAAAGTCTAAAAAACTAAATAAACAGAATAGGAGAAAAACTAAAAGAGTTATGCCTTTAGACATCTTGGAGAATTGAATCTAACGCTTAATGTATATGGAACTTCGTGTATTCATTGGAATTGCTCTATTAAGTATTAATCGTGGCCGGTAAAAAACGCCCAAATTGGCGAGCTTTTCCTAGCTCGTCGGCAACGCCTAGTTGGCGGTCGTAGGCTTTCTGGACGCGGATAATT
>JAPPPA010000239.1 GCA_028817755.1 Gammaproteobacteria bacterium
TCTTTAAAGAACGCCTAGACGGCATTCTTGAAGACAAAGAAACCCGCCACAGCCTGCTCGGCATTTATCAATCACCACAGGGCGATTCCGAGCTACTGGAATACGTAGCGGCATTACTAAATAAACAATACGGCTGGAACATCAGCGCCAAAAACGTTGCCGTGTCCAACGGCAGCCAAGCGGCTTTCTTTGTATTGTTTAACCTCTTTGCTGGTTTGCAAAGCGACGGCAGCCGTAAGCGCATTCAACTGCCACTAGCACCGGAATATTTAGGCTATAGCGATAGCGGCTTAAGCGAACCCTTCTTTACCGCTACCAAGCCCACCATTGAACTGCTCGACCAAAAACAATTTAAGTACCACGTTGATTTTGCCGAGCTAGAGGTGAATACCGACAGTGCCGCGCTATGCGTGTCGCGCCCTACAAACCCGACCGGCAACGTGCTGACTGACGATGAGATCCAGCATTTAGACGCACTCGCTCGGGCACAAGATATTCCGCTGATTATTGATGGCGCTTACGGCACACCGTTTCCAAACATCTTATTTGAACAAGCCACGCCACATTGGAATGACAACACCATCGTCGTGCTATCGCTGTCCAAACTCGGCTTACCCGGCGCGCGCACCGGCTTTGTCATTGCGCGAGAAGAAATTATTGACGCCTATACGCGCGCCAACACCATCCTTAATTTGGCTTGCGGCAACTTGGGCACCACACTCGGAAAATCACTGTTTGCCGACGGCGAAATACTGCGCGCTAGCCAGAACATCGTGAAACCGTATTACCAAGACAAGGTTGAACACGCTCTCCGCTGCGCAGAACAATCGCTGGCTGACCTGCCCTATCGCATCCACAAACCAGAGGGCGCAATTTTCCTCTGGCTTTGGTTTGAAGGTTTACCCATTAGCAGCCAAACCTTATATCAGCGCCTAAAAGAAAAAGGCCTGCTAGTGGTGCCGGGCGAACCATTTTTTGTTGGTTTAAATGAGCCTTGGCAGCATAAAAACGAATGCCTGCGCCTTAGTTATGCGCAACCTGCCGAAGTCGTGAAGCAAGGCTTCGAGCTAGTCGCGGCCGAAGTTAAAGCCGCGTTCGCCTAGTTTCCTATTTACTGGCTTTTCCACTTAATAGAACACCCCATACTCGGAGTTTGTTCTGCTGGGCCTTTGCCAGTTTCAGCCACCTGTAACATGGCCTCTACTAACTCACGACGTACATCTGCTGCTGCGGGTTCACGGCCAGATTCATCCAAGCGCCCACGATATTGCAAACCACCTTCGGCGTTATATCCAAAAAAGTCTGGCGTACAAATCGCATCAAATGATTTAGCTACAGCTTGGCTCTCATCAAACAAATATGGGAACGGATAGCCCTCCACCTCTGCAACCCGCTGCATGCTTTCAAAGCTGTCTTCTGGGTAATCGTTTGGATCGTTGGCGCTAATCGCGACCACCCCAACACCGTTCTCGATCAAGGTTTTGGCGTCTCTTACCAAACGGGCCTGAATCGCCTTTACATAAGGGCAATGGTTGCAAATAAACATCACCAGCAAACCCAGCTCCCCCATGCAGCTTTGCTTGCTATGTAACTGACCATCAACACCCGGTAGTTCAAAATCAGGGCATGCCAAATCAAAGTCACAAACGGGTGTATGCATAAGAACCATAGTTATCTCCAAAAAACTAATTTGAGCGTTGCTTATTCGGGTTATAAACGATTGTCTGCTTTTTTAACGAAATTAGAAGTTAAATTCAGCGATATCTAACTGATTTAAATAATAATTTTACTTGACCAATTGGATAATTATGAGTGTAATCTTATCCCACTAGATAAGGCGGAAAGGACAAAGGGGACGCCATGTCAGGTATGGATACTTATCGTAGCGCAGACGCTACCGACACACCGGATCCAATTACGGGGTTATATTCAGTTGCTTGGTTACTAAGCCATTTAGGCAGTCTACAACTCCGATACCACAAAATTCCGGGAGCCATTTTAAGCTGCCAAGTGCAAAGCATTACAAGCATTCACACCAGCTTTGGGCATCAGCAAGAAGCTGAGATTACTGCGCAATACGCAGACTGGTTGCGCTGTTTGTGCCCAGAGGAAGTGATTTTAGCTGGCACGCGAGACAGCCAAGTCCTGATTTATATTCAGGATATCGATAAGCGCAGAATGGAAGAGCTGGCGTACCAGATTTCAGACCAACCTCCCCTTATCGGCGTTAAAGAAAGCAATATTCCCGTCGTACTCGCTAGCAGCATCGGGGCTGCTTACATCGACGACCTCGACTCACCTGATCCAGCCGGATGCATCCGCGGTTCCCTTTCAGCGCTGAAAGGTTGCCAACTCTCACGTGCGGGCTATCAGGTTTATTGCAAAACCAAACACCAAGAGCTGGAGATGCGCGCGGTTATTGCACGTGACCTCGCCGCAGCATTACAAAGCAACCACATTTATTTTGCGCTACAACCGCAGTTCAACATCGAAACCCAGGCGCTAGAAGGCGCCGAAATGCTCATGCGTTGGCACCATCTAGAATATGGTCCACTTAGCGCACAAACGGTTGTAGATGTTGCCGAGTCAACACAGCAAATTCTCTATCTAGGCCAACACGCACTACGGACAGCGCTAGAACATCTGCGCCGATGGAAAACGGTGAGCTGGATTCCTAATAACTTCCGGCTAGCCATTAACGTTTCCGCGGCAGAATTAGAAACAGCCGGTTACATCGACAACCTGTCCTCTCTACTGATTGGCAACGACGATTTAACGCAGTTTCTTGAGTTAGAAATTACAGAAAGCCTTAGCCTCGGTGACTTAGACAAGATCACCAGCAAAATCGAGCGCTTAAAAGCCTGGGGCATCCAAGTCGCGCTTGATGATTTCGGCACCTCGCATGCCAATCTGCACCATTTAGCGGCGCTAAAAGTCTCTACCGTCAAACTAGATCGTAGCTTTATTAATAGCGCCAGCTATAACCACCGCGCAGAAGCCGTCTGCAAATGGGTGCCGCAATTAGCGGATGAACTCGGGATTCGTGTAGTAGCCGAAGGGGTCGAAACGGATGACCAGCTGCAATTAGCTCGCCGCAGTGGCGCTGGTATTGTGCAGGGATACCATCTTGCGGAGCCGATGGGTTTAAGCGATTTTGAAAACTTATTAGTCCAGCAAGTGGAACAAGACAGCAAAATCCCCTGCCATCAATTGCCGCTACTCAGCGCCTAATCCACAACAGAATTCTTGCAGCCACAGCGCAACCCATTTTATAATTGATAAATCATTAAATCCGAATTAACGGATGTATCCATATTTATCAACGAGGGTTCTCGTATGAGCAGCTATCTGTTCACCTCTGAGTCTGTCTCAGAAGGCCATCCAGACAAAATTGCCGACCAAATTTCAGATGCCGTTTTAGACGCCATCCTTACCGAAGACAAACACGCGCGTGTTGCCTGCGAAACGCTGGTAAAAACCGGCATGGTTGTAGTGGCTGGCGAAATCACCACCAGCGCATGGATTGACCTAGAAGACCTTGTACGCAAAACCATTCTCGATATCGGTTACAACGATTCAGACATGGGCTTTGATGGCGCCACCTGTGCAGTACTTAACGCCATTGGTAAGCAGTCGCCCGATATTGCTCAGGGTGTAGACCGCGAGAAAGACGAAAACCAAGGCGCTGGCGACCAAGGCCTAATGTTTGGTTACGCCACCAACGAAACCGATACGTTGATGCCGGCTGCGTTGGAATACTCGCACCGCCTAGTCCGTCGCCAAGCTGAAGTACGCAAGAACGGCGTGCTGCCTTGGCTGCGTCCTGACGCCAAATCGCAAGTCACCCTACGTTACGTAGACGGTAAGCCTGTCGCCATTGATGCCGTAGTGCTTTCAACGCAGCACGCTGCTGATATGAATCAGAAAGACGTGCGCGAAGCGGTCATGGACGAAATCATTAAACCGATTTTGCCGGCAGACCTACTGACCGACGACACCCTCTTCCACATCAACCCAACCGGCCAATTCATTATTGGCGGCCCAGTGGGTGACTGTGGTTTGACTGGCCGCAAGATCATTGTAGATACCTATGGCGGCGCCGCTCGCCATGGCGGCGGTGCGTTCTCTGGTAAAGACCCGTCTAAGGTAGACCGTTCGGCGGCTTACGCAGCGCGTTACGTTGCCAAGAACATTGTGGCCGCTGGCCTAGCGGATCGCTGTGAAATCCAAGTGAGCTATGCGATTGGTGTTGCTGAGCCAACTTCGATCACCGTAGAAACCTTCGGCACCGGCAAACTCAGTGACGAAAAGCTGACCGAACTCGTGCGCGAGCACTTCGACCTACGCCCTTACGGCATCGTCAAAATGCTCGACCTGATTCAACCTATCTATAAAGGCACCGCCGCTTACGGTCACTTCGGCCGCGAAGACTTAAACGTGCCGTGGGAAAAAACTGACAAAGCTGAAGCACTGGCTGCAGCACTGTAATTAGCAAGGAAATACAACACATGACTGACTACATCATTAAAGACATTAACCTTGCTGACTTTGGCCGCAAGGAAATTGCCATCGCTGAAACTGAAATGCCGGGCCTAATGCAGACCCGTGCTGAGTACGCCGATTCGCAACCGCTTAAAGGCGCGCGTATTGCTGGTTCATTGCATATGACCATTCAAACCGCGGTACTGATCGAAACCCTTAAAGCATTGGGTGCCGACGTACGCTGGGCATCTTGCAACATCTTCTCTACGCAAGATCACGCTGCAGCCGCTATTGCTGACGGCGGCACGCCGGTATTCGCCTACAAAGGTGAAACCCTAGAAGAGTACTGGGAATACACCCACAAAATCTTTGAATGGGCCGATGGCGGTTCTCCAAACATGATTTTGGATGATGGTGGCGACGCTACCTTACTGCTAATTCTTGGCTCTAAAGCCGAGCAAGACCCAAGCATCCTAGACAACCCAGGCAGCGAAGAAGAAACCTTCCTATTTGCGGCGATTAAAAAACGTCTAGCGGAAGACGCCACTTGGTACAGCCGTACCAAAGCCTGCATCCAAGGTGTAACCGAAGAAACCACCACCGGCGTACACCGCCTATACGAAATGGCAAAAGCAGGCGACCTGCCCTTCCCTGCTATTAACGTAAACGATTCGGTAACCAAGTCTAAATTCGACAACCTATACGGCTGCCGTGAGTCTCTAGTTGACGGCATTAAGCGTGCGACTGACGTAATGATCGCCGGCAAAATCGCCGTGGTTGCGGGTTACGGCGACGTAGGCAAAGGCTGTGCACAATCGTTGCGCGGCCTTGGGGCGATTGTTTGGGTAACCGAAATTGACCCAATCTGCGCCCTGCAAGCCACCATGGAAGGTTATCGCGTAGTCACTATGGAAACCGCCGCGCCACAGGCTGATATTTTTGTTACCACCACCGGTAACTTCAACATCATTACTCGCGCCCATATGGATGTTATGAAAGACCAAGCCATTGTGTGCAACATTGGCCACTTTGATAACGAAATTGATATTGCTGGCACCAAAGACTGTGAATGGGAAGAAATTAAAGATCAGGTACACCACGTGATCTTCCCAGATGGCAAACGCATCATCATGTTGGCCGAAGGCCGCTTGGTTAACTTGGGCTGCGCCACTGGCCACCCAAGCTTTGTAATGAGCAACAGCTTTACCAACCAAACTTTGGCACAAATTGAGCTATTCACGCGCGGCGACCAATACGATAACAACGTATTTGTATTACCTAAGCACTTGGATGAAAAAGTAGCTCGTTTACACCTAGAAAAAGTAGGCGCCGAGCTGACTGAACTAACACCTGAGCAAGCTGACTATATCGGCGTGAAGGTGGAAGGCCCATACAAGCCAGAACACTACCGTTACTAAATATGAGCACACCAATCTCATTTGAGTTTTTCCCGCCGCGTACCGATAAAGGGCGGGAAAACCTTCAAGCCACTTGGCGCGAACTCGCCGAGCTAAAGCCTGAATTTTTCTCAGTCACCTTTGGCGCCGGCGGTACTACGCAAGAAGGCACCTTCGATACCGTGAAAGCCATTACCGCTGACTGCGGTATTGAAGCGGCGCCACATCTCAGCTGCGTGGGCTCGACCAAAGAAGGTATTGCCGAACTTTTGCAGCAATACAAAGACGCCGGCATTAAGCGCATTGTCGCCCTACGCGGTGACTTGCCGAGCGGCATGATGTCGACTGGCGAATTCGCTTATGCCAACGAGCTAGTCAGCTTTATTCGTGAACAGCATGGCGACCACTTTCACTTAGAAGTGGCTGCCTACCCTGAGTTTCACCCTCAGGCGAAATCGCCAGACGAAGACCTAGCCAACTTTGTGCGCAAGGTGGAAGCCGGTGCAAACAGCGCTATTACCCAATATTTCTTCAATGCCGATGCCTATTTCGACTTTGTAGAACGCTGTGAAGCAGTCGGCGTTGACGAGCCTATCGTGCCCGGCATCATGCCGATCACCAACTATGCGCAGTTGGCACGCTTCTCAGACACCTGCGGCGCCGAAATTCCGCGCTGGGTTCGCAAGCGCTTAAAAGCTTATGAGAATGACGAAGCCTCATTGCTCGCCTTTGGTCACGATGTAATCGTAGAGCTTTGCTCAGAGTTGTTAGACGGTGATGCCCCTGGCTTGCACTTCTACAGCCTGAATAAAGCAGCCCCGACTGCCAATATTGTGCGGGACTTAGGCCTAGCCTAGCCCCCACTATTCGCGCATAAAAAAGGGACGCATGAGCGTCCCTTTTTGTTTTGGTTTTAGCCTTTCTATTAAGGCGTTGGCACAGGCAAGTTACTCGGATCAAGTAAGCCTTGCAATGCAGCCAAACCATCAGTGATAGCCGCTAACTGATCTGGGTTCAGTGCATCTTGAAGGCCTTGGAGACCATCAGTAATTGCACCCAACTGCGCTGGATCTAACAAGCCTGTCACCGCGTCAGGGTTTAACTGGTCAGTGATAGCCGCTAATGGGTTATCACCACCGCCCGGAATTTCCGGCAAGCCGCCACCGAGTAGGCCTTGCAGCTGACCAAGGCCATCTGTGATTGCACCTAACTGCTCCGGATCCAATAGGCCGGTTAGCGCATCAGGGCTTAACTGATCGGTGATGTCTGCTAGTGGGTTATCACCACCGCCTGGCACTTCCGGCAGGCCGCCACCTAATAGCTCTTGTAGCTGACCAAGACCATCCGTGATCGCGCCTAGTTGCTCTGGATCTAGCAAGTTAGTTAGCGTTTCTGGGTTTAGCTGGTCTGTAATGGCAGCTAGCGGGTTATCACCACCACCCGGTGCGCCCGGAAGGCCGCCGCCTAATAGCTCTTGTAGCTGACCAAGACCATCGGTAATTGCACCTAGTTGCTCAGGGTTTAACAGCTCCATAAGCGCTTCTGGCGTGAGTTGATCTAGCGGCGAACCACCTTCGTCAGTCGGCAGCAAGTCTGCCAATGTGCTGAGACCATCCAACACAGGGGCTAACGCCGCGCCCAATGGACCAAGTGCATCGGTTAGCTGATCTAATATAGACGGATCTAGGCTAGAAGGATCTAGCAGGTCGGCTAACTCTTGTAACTGACTTGGATCTAACAGCTCTTGTAGCTGTGAGAACTGCTCCGCCAAGTCTTCTAACTGCGATGGATCAAGCAAATCTGTGAACTGCTCGAACGGTGAACCACCCTCTCCCGGTTCACCACCCGGCGCACCCGGCAGGTTGCTTAATAGGTCTTGCAGCTGAGACAGACCGTTGGCTAGTTCTTCAAGCTGAGACGGATCAAGCTGATCAAGTGGCAAGCCGCCACCGCCCAATAGGTCGCTCAGTTCGCCAAGGCCATCTGTAATTGGCGCCAATGCGTCAGTGAGCATGGATGGATCAAACCCTTCTGGCGGAAAGCCTTCAGGTGGGAAACCACCCAAGGCATCGCCTAGGCCAGTTAAGGCACCGAGTAGATCTTCAAAGCCTGCAGGAGGCTCAAATCCGCCGTCACCGCCGCCCGGTACGCCTGGGAATTCAGGTAAGCCGCCATCGGCTAAAGACAACAAGGTATTAGCTAGTTGCTCGCCAATCGCCGGAAGCTCTTCAATCAGCTGTTCGCCAGCCTCACCAAATAAGTTTTGGAACGTTTCAGGATCAAACTGCTGTGCAGCTAAGGCTTCTAAGG